>JARDZQ010000003.1 GCA_029240775.1 Rubrobacteraceae bacterium
GGTAGCGGCGGGCGGCGAAGAGCAAGAGCCGCGAGGAGACGGTTCGTTTGGTCCAGGAGCCGGCGACCCTCTCCCAGTCCACGAAAGAACCGCCATACAGCCTCTGCAGGTCCATGATCGGTCATTTTACTCGACCGGGACCACGCTCTTGTTTCCGGTGGCCCGTGATCTCGGCTAGACTCTACGGGTCGCGAGTGAACCGGAAGTGCTATCAATCGACGGGCGAGCACTCGTATGGCGGCCAGGATCAGGGTGTGCCTGTGGGGAACCTTCGATGTGGCGAACTACGGGGGCCGGCTGTTCCCGCTCATCGCCAATGAGCAGTTGACGGCGCGCCTGCCGGGCCTGGAGCTGATGTGCCACGCGCCTATCGGCCGCGCCGATCTCCCCCTGGCAGCCCCCCTCTGTTCCCGCTGGTTCCGGGCGGCGGGCCCCTCGACCCGGCGCGACGAGAGTACTTCGCCTGGCATGTCGACGCTGTCCCTATCGCGGGAGGCGACCTCATGCGCTTCGACTTCGCGGAGCCGGCTTACGACGGACGAGGTCGGGCCGATCCCTTACGCCCCTACGTCGCGTTTCTGTACTTCCTCTGGACTGAGGTCCGGCCCACCATAATGTGGAACGCGCCGAGGGTGCCCTTCCCCTTCGAGCCTTTGAGGCGGCCGCTTGCGCGGCGGGCCTTCTCCAACGTTCATTACGCAGCGGTGAGGGACGAGGTGTCGAGCGGGCACCTGCTCGAGGCGGGAATCGACGGCCCTGCCGAGATCGTTCCCGACACCGGGGTGCCGCTGGCGAAGACCATCAGCGACTGCGTCGACGCGGAGTGGCTCCGCGCCCTGCTGGGGGCGAGGGGACCGGCCGGAGGTGACTGTGCTTCCAGTGTTGTCCCGGCTTCTTGAGAGGTAATGAGAAGCCAGTCGCCGCCCTCACCAGGATAGCGCCCAGGTACGATCTGCAGATCGTGCTGCTCCCGGTGGGGTGGTGTCACAGGGACTTGGACACGCTCCGGGCGGTGCAGGAAGCCGGCGCGGGGCGCTTCACCCTGCTGGAGGACGTCGGATCGCCGGTGGAGGTGGGCGCCGTGATAGGGGCCTGCGACTGCTTCGTCGGGAGCAGCCTGCACGCCAACCTCACGGCCCTCTCCTTCGGGGTCCCGCACATCGTAATCAACAACCCGTTGCACGCCGCGAAGCCCGAGGGATACGTCCAGTTGGCAGGGCTGGAGGACTTCCGCATAATCGACCTGGGAAACCTGCAGGCGTGTTTCGAGCGGCTCACCTCCACCCCGCGCGAGGGCTGGACTGCTGTGGGCCAGCGGCTAAAGGGCCGCGTCTACGAGCACTTCGATCGCCTGGCGGACCTGATCTAACGCCTCCGGGACATAGGGAGCTCTGCGACCTAGCGTCTCTTCGGCCCCTACAGCGGCTACGACCCATGGTGGGAGCCCTGATCAAGGCCAGATCCGACGGCGCACGAGGCGACGGTGACTCTGGCCTCCCCTAGAAGACGGTCTCGTAGTACCCGCCGTAATGGACCCTGAAATCGCTCCAATCGCCAGCCGGGAAGCCGAGGTCTGGGTCCCCTTCGGTCGCGCGATCCATGTAGGCCGACCAGACGTCCATAGGCAGGGTCTCCCCGTTGGGCTCCTCGAGGCCGTGCACCCCGACCATGGACCTGCGTCCCTCCGGGTAGCCGACCCATACCGAAGTGCACAGGCGCGGCGTGTAGCCGACGTACCAGGCGTCCACGAAGTCGTTGGTGGTGCCGGTCTTCCCCGCCGAGGCAAGGCCTATCTCCTCGTCGAGGTCGTGGAACATGCTCGCCGTCCCGTCCTCCACGACGCCGCGCAGGACCTCGTTCGCGACCGCGGCCTGGTTGCCGGTCATCACGCGCCGCCCGGTGATGCGGTGATCGTAGAGACCCTCGCCCTCCCCGTAGCTCACCCTCTCCACCCGCTCGACGGCGTAGGGCGCACGGTGGATACCGCCGCCGGCGAAGGTCGCGTAGGCCGAGGCCATCTCGAGCGGGCTAACGCCGGTGCCCAGGCCCCCGATGGCCGTCGAGGGGTAGGGCTCGACGGGAGACGTGATGCCCAGAGCCCTCGCCGTCCTCACCACCCTCTCCAGTCCCACGTCCGCCGCGAGCTGGACAAAGACCGTATTGTCCGACTCGGCCATCGCCTCGGCGACAGAGATTTCCCCGCGCTCCACGAAGTCGTAATTGTTTATAACGTAGTGCTCGTCGAGGAAGCTGAAGGTGAGCTCCCGCGAGACGTAGACGCTTGCGGGGGAGATGTTCTCCTTGAGGGCCGCTGCGAGCACCACCGGCTTGAATGCGCTCCCCGGCTGCCGCCGGGCGTCGAGGGGCAGGTTGAACCCCTCGGCCTGCCCTGCGAGCGCCCTGATCGCCCCGCTCTGCGGCTCGACACTCACCACGGCCGCCGACGGGTCGTCTGGCTCGGAGAGCACATCGCCTGACTCCTCGACGGCCGCGCGCTGCAGATCGGGCTTGAGTGTGGTGTAGATTCGGAGCCCCCCGCGGCCGAGGGCCTCGGGACCGAGCCTCCCCTCCACCTCCCGGCGCACCTGCTCCAGGAAGGGCTCGAAGACCGGGTCCGCCGGCGACGGAGCGGGCGCGTACTCCAGCGGGACGCTCTGGGCCTCGCGCATCTGGGAGGCGGAGATCATGCCCTGCTCCTCCATCAACCGCAACACGGTATCGCGGCTCGCCGTAGCGCGCTCGGAGCCCGCCGTCTCGCCGGTCGAGAAGTACGTCGAGGGAGCGTCAAGGAAGCCCGCGAGGGCCGCGGCCTCGGAGAGGGTGAGGTCTCTGGCGCTCTTGTTAAAGTAGCGCTGCGCGGCCATCTCCGCCCCATAGGCGCCGTTCCCGAAGTACACCGTGTTGAGGTAGGCGGTCAGGATCTCCTGTTTGGTGTGGTGCCGCTCGTAGGAGAAGGCGAGCGCGGACTGGACGAAGCGCCGCCGGAACGAGATATCGAACCGCTCGTCTTCGGGGACGAAGAGGTTCTTCATGAGCTGCTCGGTTATCGTGGAGCCGCCTTCATGCACGTCGCGGGCCCGCAGGTCGGTCCACGCTGCCCGCGCGACACCCTCTGGATCTACCCCGAAGTGGTCGTAGAAGCGCCTGTCCTCCACGGCGACGACCGCGCGCGGGAGGTACCGGCCGAAGCCGTCGAAGCCAACCGTCTCGCGGCTCTCCTGGACCGAGAAATCCCCGATCTTGTCACCGTTAGCGTCGTAGACGTAGGAGTCCTGCACCAGCTCGGGGTATCTGCGGTCCAGGCGCTCCCCGTACTCGCCGACCACGAGCCAGTACGCGCCGACAAGCGCTATGACGGAGGTTACGGCCAGGATCAGGGCGAGGTTGAAGAGGACCCGGAGCGTCCGGAGGAAGAGGCCGAGACGCCGTCTCTTGGAGGTCTTCTTGCTTGTCTCGAAGAAGCTGTTCACGGATCTCCCGCGCACCAGTCTACCTCAACGAGCCACGCCCGATGGTACCATGCTCGCATGTCCGAGCTGAGTTGCACGGTCCGCCGCGTCGGGGACCTCGAGAGCCGCACAGAAGAGTATGAGATGTCCTACGCCGTCGAGGGGATGCCCCCGCACGAGCTGCGCGTAAAGTATCAGGCCGCAAGAGCGTACGAGATCAATGCCTCCCTCGACGCCGCGGTAGGGGCCGCGAGGGCCGCAATCTCCGACGCCGGACTCCAGGGACCGACCGACGAAGCCCTCTACCAGTTCGCCTGGCGGACGATCCAGTCCGGCAAATACGAGCGGGGCGAGCCTTTGACTTCACGGCTAGAGTTGTAAAAGGCGGCAAATGAGTAAGAGCGGCGGCTCGGGCAGGCGCTCGCATGCAGAAGCGGAGTAGTGTCCTACCGGCTCCTCACCCGCTCGCAGCCCGAGAGGACGTACCTGGAGTCGGCGATCACGCGGTCGCGCCCGTCGCCGCAGTGCACGACGTCCTTGGCCGCGGGATGGTTGACGACCTTTATAAAGTCGTTGCCGCCGGCTACGACGACGGTATCCCTCGCCTTTTCGTCCCTGGGGCCGGCGTAGATGTCGCCACCCGCCCCGCCGTTCAGGCTGTCGATGGCCCTGAGGCCCTTAATCAGGTCCTCACCACCTCCGCCGCTGATCGAGTCTCGGTGGTTGCTCCCTATGAGCCTGTCGCCGCGTTTGCTTCCGGTAAGCGTCTCGGCAAGAGCTACCCCGCCGAGCGCGACGAGCAAGACCGCAGTTAAGAGTATCACCCGTCTCCCCATTAACTCCGCTCCATCCTCTCGAGGGCGCAGAGAACCCCCTCGCTCATTCGCCGCAGTCATACTGCAGCCTCACGACGCCGCTCGTATCCTCCAAAGGAGTGATTTTGACATCCCGAGATCGAAGGTCAGGATCTCTCCACGGCCCCGATGAGCTCCTCGAGGGTGACGAGAGCTTCGTAGAGCGCCCGTCCCACCACCACGCCGACGACGCCGTCGATCTTGGAGAGCGCCACGACTTCGGCCGCACCCCGAACGCCCCCGCTAGCGATGGTCGGCACGAGGCTGGCTACGGCCGCGGTCTCCTCTAGCGCCGCGCCGCTGGCGGTGCCGTCGCGGGATACGTCGGTGTAGAGCACCGTCGCCACGCCGTCCCCGGCGAGCTCCTCCGCCAGGTCCAGCACCCTGACGCCGCTCGACGACGCCCATGCGTGCGTCGCTACGACGCCATCGCGGGCATCTACGGCGACGACGAGACCGGCCCCGAGCTCCTCTACGGCGCGCAGCCTGAGCTCCCTGCTCTCGACCGCCGCCGTGCCGATCACCACCCGGCTCGCTCCGGCCCCCCGCACGGAACGGAGATCTTCGAGGGTGCGGATGCCGCCGCCGACCTGAACCGGCACGCCTACGGAGCGGGCTATCTCGGAGACCAGATCCAGCTGCACAGGCCGTCCCTCGCGAGCGCCGTCGAGATCGACGACGTGCAGC
This sequence comes from Rubrobacteraceae bacterium, assembly GCA_029240775.1. GTDB lineage: Bacteria > Actinomycetota > Rubrobacteria > Rubrobacterales > Rubrobacteraceae > JALYGY01. Next base: position 4,991 of record JARDZQ010000003.1, read on the forward strand.
GCCCGCGCCCCGCGCCGCTCCCACTCGCGGGCACGCTCGACGGGGTCGGCGTCGTACTCCTTCGAGCGGCCGAAGTCCCCCTGCACGAGCCGGACGCACCTGCCGCCCTGCAGATCTATGGCCGGGAAGACCGTAAACCCGCTCAGGAGGTCCGCGCCCACTTCAGGAAATTCTCGTAGAGCCTGAGGCCCGCGCTGCTGCTCTTCTCCGGGTGGAACTGGACGGCCGCCAGATTCTCCCGCCCGGCAGCCGCGCAGAACCGCGCGCCGTACTCGGCCGTACCCAGGAGGTCGCTCCGTTCTGAGGGCTCCGGGTAGTAGGAGTGGACGAAGTAGAACGCCTCGCCATCGAGCCCATCCAGCACCGGGTGCTCCCGCGCCGCTTCGAGCTGGTTCCAGCCCATGTGCGGCACCTTGAGAGCCCCGACATCGAAACGCGCCACCTCCCCGGGCAGGATGCCGAGCCCTTCGGCTCCCGGCGACTCCTCGGACCCCTCGAAGAGCACCTGCAGCCCCACGCACACCCCCAGGAGAGGCCTGCCACCCGCGTACAACTCGCGGCAGGCCTCGTCCATCCCCCTCTCGGCAAGCTTCTTCATGCAATCTCCGAACGCGCCAACACCCGGCAGTACCACCGCGTCCGCCCGCAACACCCTCTCGGGATCGGCCGTGAGATCCACCCGCGCCCCCACCTTCTCCAGCGCCCGCGTGACGGAGAGCGTATTCCCGGCGTCATAGTCGATTACGGCAACGGCTACGCTGTCAGCCATCAGCCTTCAGCTTCTCGCTGCTCGGGTCAGGTAACGTACCGGTGGGCGAACCCAAAGAATCGGCACAGTAAACGGCTGCGCGAATGAAGTCACGTCCTGAGCAGACATCTGGGTGACGGCTGAAAGTTGAAAGCTGAGAGCTAATCAACGACCCCCTTCGTAGAAGCGTTGCCGCTGGTTCTCGGGGAGATTCCAGCCCGAAGCGCGAGGGCCATCGCTTTCACGCTTGATTCGACTTTGTGATGGGCGTTCTCGCCGTAGTGGCAGTTGAGGTGCAGGGTGAAGCGCCCGTACTGGGTGAAGGCACGGAGGAACTCGGGGAAAAGCTCGGTGTCGAAGGTCCCTATCTTCTCTGGCATGGGGCCGAGGTTGCAGGTGAGGTGACTGCGGCCCCCGAGGTCCACGACGGCACTCGAGAGCGCCTCTATGAGCGGCGCGCTCGCATCGGCGAAGCGGGTGAGGGTCGAGCGGTCCTCAAGAGCCTCGTCGAAGGCTCGGCCCAACACCAGACCCGTGTCCTCGACGGTGTGGTGGTCGTCCACCCACGTGTCGCCCTTCGTATCGACGCGCAGGTCCATGCCGGAGTGGTGCGCGAGCAGGTGAAGGAGGTGGTCGAAGAACCCGACGCCCGTCGAGACCTCGGCCCTCCCCGAACCGTCTAGCTCGAGCTCGACCCTGACGGAGGTCTCCCCCGTCTCACGCTCCGTTGCACCCTTACGCGCCATCGCACTCCCAGCAGTCAGCTTTCAGTCGTCAGCAATTCTACCGACCGTCATCCTCTCCGCAATCGCACCGCGACGCTACGGGCGTGGTTCTCGAAGCCCTCCAGACGCGCCAGGCATTCGACGTGCGGACCGAACGACGCGAGGGCATCGCTAGTGTAATGGATGTAGTTGGTGCGGGCGGTGAAGTCGTGGGTACCCAGAGCTGAGGCCCAGACCGCCGTCCCGCCCGTCGGCAGGGCGTGCGATGGACCGGCGCCGTAGTCTCCCAGCGCCACCGGGCTCATGTCGCCGACGGCGACCATGCCCACAGCTTCGAGATCCTCGAGGATCGCCTCCTGGTCCTCGCAGATCACGTGCGCGTGCTCCGGGGCATAGAGATTGGAGATTTCCACCGCCTGCTCGATGTCTTGCACGCGAACCAGGGTGACGAGCTCGGCGGGCTCGCCCGAGAGAAGCGGCGCGGTGTCCTCTATAAGCCCCGCGTGCGGGGTGAGGAGGATGGCCGAGGCGCCAGAGAGGTGCTCGGCCTGCGCCAGGAGGTCACGCGCAACTCTCTCGGGGAAGGCAGAGGCGTCGGCTATTAACACGACCTCGCTCGGTCCCTGCGGCGCGTCCACCCCCACGGCACCGAAGACCTCGAGCTTCGCCGCGGTCACGTAGTCGTTGCCGGGGCCTACGATTTTATCTACGTGCGGGATCGCCTCCGTCCCGTAGGCCATCGCCCCCACCGCCTGCGCTCCCCCGACCGGGTAGACCTCGTCCAGCTCCAGCAGCCCGGCGACGGCGAGCACCCGGCTGCTCACCCGCCCGTCTGGACCGGGCGGAGCGCAGACGCAGATCTCCCGCACTCCGGCTACCCGAGCGGGTATAGCCGCCATCATGAGCGTGCTCGGGTAGGCGCCGTGCCCGCCGGGTACGTAGACGCCGACCCTCCGCAAAGGGCGAACCCACTGTCCCAGCGTTGCGCCTGTCCGGCTCATCTCCCACGAGCGGTCGAGCTCGTGTTCGTGAAAAGCGCGCACGTTCTCAAAGGCTCTCTGGAAGGACTCCACTAGCTCCGCCGGGAGAGCCGCGCGCGAGGTCTCGATCTCCTTGTGGGGCACCCGGAGTCGATCCAGCCGCACCCCGTCGAAACGCTCGGTGTACTCTAGCAGCGCCTCGTCACCCCTCGCGCGTACGGCTTCCACGATGCGACGCGCTGCATCGCGCACCTCGGGGGAGAGGAACCCGCCCGGACGTCTGAGCCGTGCGACGACTTCCTCAGAACTCATCCCACGGGCGTCGAGCCTCTCAACCACGCAGGCTCCCCTGCATAGCATCGAGCAGCGCGGCTATCTCCTCGTGGTGGAGGCGGTAGGAGCCGCGGTTGGCGATCAGGCGCGCCGTGGAGCGCGAGATCTCATCGAGAACCACCAGGTCGTTCTCGCGCAGGGTAGTCCCGGTGGCTGTGAGGTCCACGATGCACTCGGCGAGACCGACGAGCGGGGCGAGCTCGACGGAGCCGTGGAGCTCGATGATCTCCGCCTGCCTGCCCAGAGACTCGAAGTAGCGTCGGGCGGTGTTCGGGAACTTGGTCGCCACGCGGACGACCTCCGCGTGGGAGATGGCCCTCTGTACCTCCTCGGCTCTCCCTCGTGGCGCGGCCAGGATCATGCGGCACGCCCCGCTCCCGAGGTCCCTGAGCTCCATGACGTTGGGCCGCTGCTCCTCGATGACGTCCTTGCCGACGATCCCCACGTCAGCCGCGCCGTGCTCGACGAAGACGGGAACGTCCGAGGGTCGGCTGACGATGAACTCGATACCCTCGGCCTGGTAGAAAAGCCTGCGTCCGTTCTCCCGCAGTACCCCGACGGGCAACCCCGCCCCGCCGAGCGCCACGAGCGCGTCCTCAAAGATCGCGCCCTTCGGCACCGCGACCCGCAGCCCCCTCACGAGAGCACCCTTCCGGGTACCTTCTCGGTCGGGGTGAGCTCGAACTCGCCGCCTGCCCGGGCCGGCGCGAGCTTCAGTCCCTCGGGTGCCGGGTAGGCGACCCAGGCGGCTTCGACCGAGCGGGCGTACGCGAAGGCCGCCTCCAGGGCGAGGTCCTCGGCCAGGTGCAGAACCGGGACGCCGGAGGAGCGAAGCTCTGTGGCGACCCGGGTAACTTCGACGCCAGCGCCGATCAGGACGAGCGCCGGCGAGGGTTTCTTCTCCGGCAGGACCGAGATAAGCCGTTCGAGGGAGATCGCAAACCCGGTAGCGGGGAGCGGCTCGCCGAAACGCCGCAGCAAGTTGTCGTAGCGTCCCCCATTGGCCACGGTGAAACCGAGCCCCGCGGCGTAGACCTCGTAGACCGCGCCGGTGTAGTAGTTGTGGCGCCCGATCAGGCCGAGATCCAGCATCACAGAGCGAAGGTGCCCGCAGGCGTCGAGGTGCGAGAGGATCTCCCTCAGGTTCTCAAGTGCTGTCGCCGCCTCGCCCTCCGCGTACCGTTCAGCCCCCTCCAACACCGAGGCGTCCGTGGCAGGGCCGACGATGCGGGGTATCTCACGAACCCCCGGAGCCCCACCGAGGAGACCCTCCGAGATCTCATCGACCCGCACGAGGTCCTTGGCGGCGAGCGCCGCGAGCAGCCCGGATGTGGCCTCGGGGGCGACCCGGCGCAGGTACCCCTCGTAGAAGGCCGTCTGGCCGAGCACGAGGACGAAGTCTTGCGGGGCGCCAAGGCCCACACTCTGCAGCGCCTCTACGAGCAGGGCGATGGTCCCTGCGTCTTCTCCTGGGCTCGTAGACCCGACGACCTCGACGCCGGCCTGATGGAACTCCGCGCTCTGGCCGTGGCCCACGCCGGTTCGCCTGTAGACTGGCAGGCTGTAGGAGAGCTTGTGCGGCGTGGGGGCGTTGCTCAGGCGCTGGGCGACGAGGCGCGCGATCGGGGTGGTCATCTCCGGCCTGAGCAATAGCATCTGGTTGTCCGGGTCGAAGAGCTTGAACGAGGCGTCGCGGAGCTTCGGTTCCTCGACCACCTCCGAGTACTCGAGCGCGGGTGTGATCACCTCCCGAAACCCGTGCAGCCTGAACCGTTCCAGAACTTTTGCCTGGACGTCCAGCAGCCGCGTGGACTCCGGCGGCAGGATGTCCCGCGTGCCGGGGGTAGTGGAGAACTTCCTTGTCGGACCTCTGTGCATCGACCCGCTATCTTAAACCGACGAATAGCCCTTTACGAACCGCGGGCGGCAAAGAGCACCAGAGACGAAGGCAAGAAGTTCATAGGTCAGTAGCCACTCACCCCCGACTCAGGTGGCCGTCAGCGAGACCAACGGCGGCACCTCCGAGTTCTCCGAACGCGCCGAAAAGCCGATTATCGGCCGAAAGCTCGTAACCGCAACAGCCGGCACCCCGAGTTTTCTCTACTCAAAGACAACGGTGCGGTTGCCATCAACGAGTATTCGGTCCTCCAGGTGCCAGCGGACAGCGCGGGCCAGGACGCGCCGCTCGACCTCGCGACCGACCCTCACCAGGTCCTCGACGGTGTCGCGGTGGGTAACGTGGACTACATCCTGGTGGATAATGGGGCCGGCGTCGAGCTCCTCCGTTACGTAGTGGGCGGTAGCGCCTATGGTCTTGACGCCTCGCTCGTGGGCCCGGCGGTAGGGATCGGCGCCGGCGAAGGCCGGGAGGAACGAGTGGTGTATGTTGATGATCCTGCCGGGATAGGCGCCGACGAACGTCGGCGTCAGGATCTGCATGTAGCGGGCGAGGACCACGAGATCTACTTTGTGCTCGCGGAGGAGGTTCACAACCTTTTCTTCCTGCTCCGCCTTCGTCTCTTTCGTGAGAGGCAGATGATGGAAGGGGATGCCGTAGATCTCAGCCCGCGAGGCGAGGTCGGGGTGGTTGGAGACAACGAGCGGTATCTCGGCCTCGAGCTCTCCAGAGTCCCAGCGCCACAGGAGGTCTATGAGGCAGTGGTCGTAGCGGGAGACCAGTATCGCCATGCGCTTGGGTGTGTCGGTGTGGGACAAACGCCAGTCCATGTCGTGCCTGCGGGCGAGCGGAGCGAAGGCGCCCGCGAACTCATCTCGAGCAAGGCCGAAGCCCTCACCCTCGATCTCCAGCCGCATGAAGAAGGTGCCACTATCGCTCACGTACTGGTCGGCCGAGAGGATGTTGCCGTCGTGCATCGCGATAAACGAGGAGAGGGCGGCGATCAGGCCCTTCCTGTCCGGGCAGGAGATGAGTAGGCGCAGGTTGCAGCTCACGACGGGTAATCCTAAGTAGACGGACGAGACGGCGCAAGGATGCTCTAGCGCCGGATCTGGGTGACGGGTGGATCGTAGAACAGGTCGAGTAACCAGTCGGCGGCGATCCTGACGCGACTGTTGGGGCTCTCGAGCTTGTAGAGGTAGGTCGCCCGCCAGAAGAGCGCGGCCACGAAGCCGCTGAACTTTATGCCCATGACCTCGTTGACGGCGAACTCGCTCCCCATCTCCACGAGCTGCCCGAGCGGCCTGTATCTGAAGGGCTCGGGCTCTTCGCCGTCTATGACGGCCAGCACGTTCTTGGCTACGGCCTCGCCCTCCTGGACCGCAGCCTGCGCGTTCGGCGGCACCGGCTTGCCGCTCGCGTCCAGGGTCGCCGCGCTGTCGCCTATGCCCCAGACGTTCTCGTGGCCCACGACCCGCATAAAGCGGTCCACCTCCAGACCCTTGCGCTCGTCGTGGGGAAAGGGAAGGTCGTCCAGCTTCACGCTCGCGCGGGCGCCGGCGGTCCAGATCACGTTCTCCGCCGCTATCTCGCGCCCGTCGTTCAGGATGACCTTCTCCGCCGTTACCTCTCTCGCCCTGACGTTGTTGAGCACCTCGACGTGCAGGTCGGCGAGCTTTTTGCGCGCCACGCGCCTGAGGGCGGGGTCGAGCTCTTTGAGGATCTCCTTGTTCGCGTCCACGAGGATTATGTGTACGCGGTGCGGGTCTATGTTCGGGTAGTCCGGGACGAGCAGGTCGTGGACGAGGCTGTGCAGCTCCGAGGCGACCTCGACCCCTGTGGCGCCGCCGCCTATGACGACGAAGGTGAGCCTGGACTCCGGTACCTCGCCCTCGAGCGTCGTCTCCTCGTAGCGCTCGATGACGCGGTTGCAGATCCTCTCGCCCGCATCGATGCCCCTTATGCTGATGCAGTGCTCCTCCACGCCGGGGATGCCGAAGTAAGCCGGCTCCGCGCCCAGAGCCAGCACCAGGTGCTCGTAGGGGAACTCCCTGCCACCGGCCGTCACGATACGTTTCTCCGGGTCCGCGCCGTCGACCTCGGCCCTCCGGAAGCTGGCGCCGAGCCGGATCAGGGCTCGCCTCAAGGGCTGCGCGACGTTCTGGGTCTGCACGTCGCTGCTTATGACGCTAGCCAGCATCGGCCAGAAGGTGAAGTAGTTCTCCCTGGAGACGACCATGACCCCCACGTCGTCGCGGTCCCTGGTCAGCTTGCACAGCGTCTCCGCCGCCTTGTAGCCGGCGAACCCGCCCCCCACAATCAGCACGCGTTTCGGGAAGTCCCTGTACGGCGCCCTCTCCCAGGGCTCGTACCGCCGGCTACTCCGCAAAGCCCGCCGCGCCAACTCCGCGGCGGCTGCCCCACCGCCGGCCGCGAGCGCCACTTTGAGTAGCCGGTTCATTGTCCCTCCCGCGTTCGAGAGCCGTCCACTGTGCTCTATACCCCGCGTTCGCCGGGCGCTATCTGGCCTGCGGCGACTCCCGGTCCAGGCTCCGCTTCGCCAGGAGGTTCACGCCGTAGAGGACGACCCCGATCGCCAGCAACACCGCCGCCAGCCCGAAGACGGTAATGTCGCTTACAGCCTGGTAGATCAGGAGTGCTGCAGCGATCACGGCGCCGAGGATGGGGAAGACGGTCGGGGTCCGGAAGTGCTCGTGGCCAACCTCGTCGCGGCGCAGCACGAGTACGGAGATGTTCACCATCACGAACGCAAGAAGCAGCAGCACGACCGTCGTGCTGCCCAGAGTGCTCAAAGCCTCGTCGTTGCGACCGATCGTGATCAGGACCAGGAGGGCTATGATCGAGGTAAAGGCGATGGATACCCACGGCGTGCGGCGGCCAGGATGGACGTTCGAGAAAGCCGTGGGCATCACCCCCTGATCACCCATCCCGTAGACGATCCGGGAGGCCATGATCATGTTGATGAGCGCCCCGTTGGAGACCGCGAGCAGCGCGATGGCCGCGAAGAGCTTGGTCGGGATGGCTATCGGGCCGGCCTCCACGACCTCGAGCAGCGGCCCGCTCGACTCGGCGAGCGTGGCGGTGGGCACTACCATCGAGGCGGTGAAGGTGACGAGGAGGTAGATCACACCCGCCAGCAACAGCGCCCCGAAGATGGCGCGCGGGTAGTTCCTGCTCGGGTGCTGGGTCTCCTCCGCTACGTTGACCGAGTCGTCGAAGCCGATGAGGGCGTAGAAGGCGAGCACCGTACCGGCGAGGAGGGCGGTCAGCACGCTCGTGCCCTCCTTGAACTCGAAGGCCCGCCCCGGATCGCCGTGTCCCCCTGCAAGCGCCGCGATCCCGATGATGATGATCAGAACGAGGCCGGTGATCTCGACTAGGGTCAAAACGACGTTGATCCTCACCGACTCGGAGATCCCGTAGAAGTTGATGGCGGTGATCAGCAACATAAAGACTATGGCGGCGCCTATGACGGGCACGCTTATGAACTGCGCCAGGTAATCGCCGCTGAAGGCGAGGGTGAGGGTACAAGCAGAGGTGATACCGGAAGCCATTACCGCGAAGGCCACCATGAAGCTAATAAAGGGATTCCTGAAGGCGTTGTTGACGTAGGTGGCTGACCCGCCTGCCCGCGGGTACTTGGTCACGAGCTCGGCGTAGGAGGAAGCGGTGAAGATGGCGAGCACGAAGGCGCACAGGAAGGCGCTCCAGATAGCGCCCCCGACCAGCGCCCCGACCTCGCCGACGAGCGCGTAGATGCCCGCCCCTACTATGTCCCCGAGGACGAAGAACAACAGCAGCCACGGCCCTATGCCTCGCTTTAGATCCGGATGCTCCCTCACATGAGATACGGATTCGTCCATCCGTCCCTCCTCCCTCCTCGCCGGCCCTCTCGCCCCATACGCGCTTTGCAAAGCAATTCTAGTCACGGCTCGGAAAGCCGGTCAAGGCGATTATCTCTCCGGCTTTCTGCAGCCCCTCGAGACAGCTCTGCCCGCTCTCGCCGTCCGGTCTGTCGCAGTTTTGTGTTAGATCAGGCTAGCCAGGCGGCGCACGCCCTCCTCGATCTGCTCCGGCGTCACGGCGCAGAAGGGCAGCCGCACGAACCTGTCGCCCGGCACGGGGCCGCCGTCGTCTGGGTCGGCGAAGAACGCCGCGCCCGGGGTGAGAACGAGCCCCCGCTCCTTCGCCCGGCCGACCAGGTTTTCGGTGTTGGCATCCTCCGGCAGCATCACGCTCACGAAGAAGCCGCCGTTCGGGACGAAGGCCTGTGCGTCGGGCAGCTCGCGGCGCACCGCCTCGGCCATCGCCTTCCAGCGCGGCGTGTACAGCTGCTTGAGACGCTCGACGTTCGGCTCCAGCAGACCCCGCCGCAGGTACTCTGCGACCGCGGCCTGGGTCGGGAGCACGGGCGAGAGGTAGGTATCCTCGCCGAGCCTGGTTACGGCGCCGATCAGGTCGGGGGGCGAGATCATGAACCCAACCCGGATGCCGGGGCTCAAGAGCTTGCTGAACGAGCTCATGGTTATGACGCGAGAAGGGTCTATCTCGCGCAACAGCGGCAGGTCCTCGCCCGCATAGCGTAGTTTGCGGTAGGGCACGTCTTCTATGACGTTGAAGCCGTACTCGTTCGCTAGCTCGAGTACCCTGCGCCGCTTCTCGAGCGATAGCGTCGCGCCTGCCGGGTTCTGGAAGTCAGGGACAAGGTACAGAAAGGCGGGCACCTCGCGCGCGAGGGTGGCCTCGAGCCGCTCGACGCTGATGCCGTCCTCCTCCAGCGGGATACCGACCGCGCGCGCGCCCCGCCTGCGGAACGTCTTGATCGCGCGGTCGTAGCTCGGCTGCTCGGTGAAGACCGACGTGCCGGAACTCACGAGGTAGGCTGAGACGAGGTCTTGAAGCTGCAGCGAACCGTTTCCGACCAGGATCTCATCTTCCGATACGCCGTACTCCTCGGCGAGCACCCGCCGTAGCGGCGCGTAGCCCGGCTGCTGGCCGTATTGCAGCACGACCGAGGGGTCCTCGCGAATCGCCGCGTCAAAGCACTCCCCGAGCTCATCGGTCGGGAACGCCTCGGGCGGGGGGACGCCGCGGGTAAAGACAACATTATCGGTCACGTTCATGCTCCTCTTCTTCTCGCAAACGTCCTGAAAAGTATCACAAGCCCGGACGGCTCTCGCCAACCTACCGTTTCTGCCCCGCCCAACGTTTGCTCTAGAGTGAATACGGTAGCACTCGCCTGATCAGAGCTCTCTGCGCAGGCGCGGGATCAGTAAGGCGTTCGTCGCTTGTACTCCAGACATACTTCGCCGAACCGTATCTCCATCTCCTCTTCTTCAACGCACTCGATATAGGCCACTAACGAGCCAGCACGAAGCAAGAGCAATACTGCCGCTCCGTGCGAGCCGATCAGCACAGCGACACCCCAATACATCACGAAAGCGCCTAAAGCCACGGGATTGCGTCAATATCGATAGGGCAGTTGGACCACCAGCTTCTGTGTTGCCATAAGCGGGACTGGCGTTCCCCTGCCGATTGTAAACCGAGCATAGATAGACCACGTTGAGAACAGCCACCTCACGATGATTATCCAGCCCACAGCGAGGTTGATCGGCTAATGTATCAGGCGCGGCCATCTCAGCCATCGATCGCGCCATCTCCCTAGCTTGATAAGAACGAACGGGTATACGACCATGAAGAAGACGGCTCCGACCAACAGCGCGAACAACCGCTGTTTGAGGCTATCTCATGTTCGGCCTGCTTGAGAAGTCTGTCCTTCATACCTCACCTCTTTGCTGCTGGGAGTCTAAATCCTCGCACGGGCCAGAGACTCGACGCAGCCGGTACAGTTCAAGTCAGGAAACCTGCTCCATCTCCGGTTCCTGAGGACGGGTGTAGCTTATGCAACGCGGTCCGAGAATCTGCTTCAGCTCGGCGTGCAGCTCGGAGGAGTCCTCGACGGCCCCGATCCGCTCCTCCAACGCCCCATCGCTCGAGACCAGAAATAGCGGGCTGCTGCCCCGGTGCTGGCCGACGATCTCGAACGCCTTCTGCGCGGCGGAGCGCGGCTGATCCACGAAACACGCCGCGTGGAGGTAGACGGGGTCGAGGCCCGGCTCGAGGTGGAGCTCCTCCATCTCGAGCGCCACGATCCTGGGGAGCCCCTCCTTGCGCTCGACACGCCCCTTTACCTTGAGTACGGCGTCCTCCCTGACGCACTCGGCGCAGCTCGCGTAGACTCTCGGGAAGACGATGACCTCGGCCAGCCCGCGCGTGTCGTCGAGCTGGAGCATGGCCATCTGATCTCCTTTCCGGGTGGTGTTGACCCGCACGGAGGTCGCGAGCCCCCCTACCCACACGACCTCCCCGTCCCGGCAGCTGTCCAGCTCCGAGACGGTGGTGTCAGCGTGCTTCTTTAGCTTGTGCAACACGGGCCGCAAAGGGTGGTCCGAGACGAAGAGCCCTAGAGTCTCCTTCTCCCACTCGAGACTCAGGCGTCTGTCGTCTTCTATGGCGGGTATCTCGGGTTTCGGGGGCGCGAGGTCCGCGAGCTCAGCCGAGTCGAACATGCAGAACTGGTCGTCGTCGCCTCCCCCCCTGCCTCTGGCCACCCTCTCGACGGCCAGCCCGTGCACCTCGAGCATCGCCGCGCGCGGGTGGCCGGTGCCGTCGAAGGCGCCACACTTTACGAGCGACTCGAGGGTCCGCTTGTTGAACGTGCTCGCCTCCACCCGCTCGCAGAAGTCGAAGATATCCTCGAACGGTCCACCCTCCTCCCGCGCGGCGATGATGGCCTCGACGCAGTTGTCCCCGACGTTCTTGACGGCGGAGAGGCCGAAGCGGATGGTGTCCCCGACCACCGTGAAGCGGCGCCCGCTCTCGTTGACGTCGGGCGGGAGAACCCGGATCTTCATGGCCCGCGCCTCTGCGACGTACTGCGGCACTCTGTCCTTGGTGTTCATAACGCTGCTCATTAGAGCCGCCATGTACGCCTCAGGGTAATGAGCCTTCAGATACGCCGTCTGGAAGGCGAGGAACGAGTAGCAGGCAGAGTGGCTCTTGTTGAACGAGTAGCCTCCCGCCTTCTCCATCCAGTTCCAAAGCTCCTCGGCGACCTCCGGCACGACCCGGTTCTCGGAACATCCCCCGATAAACTTGTCCTTGAGCGGGGCGAGCAGCCTCACGTTCTTCTTCCCGATCGCTTTCCTCAGAGTATCCGCCTCGCCCGGCGTAAAGCCGCCTAAAGCCTTGGAGATCTCCATGAGCTGCTCCTGGTAGGCTGCGACGCCGTAAGTCGGCTCCAGGATGGGCTTGAGGCGCGGGTCGAGGTACTTGACGCTCTCGGGGTCGTGCTTGCCGCGCTTGAAGTTGGGGATGTAGTCCATGGGGCCCGGACGATAAAGGGCGTTCAAGGCCACGAGGTCGTCGAAGCGGTCGGGCCTGACCTCCTGGAGCATACGCTGCATCCCGCTCGACTCGAACTGGAACACGCCGAACGTGTCGCCCCTGGCGAAGAGATTGAGCGTCTCCTCATCGTCGAGGGGGATGGTGCGTATGTCCACCTCCTCGCCGGTCGTTTCTTTGATCGTCTCGAGCGTCTCCTCGATGACGTCGAGGTTCCTCAAGCCCAGGAAGTCTACCTTCAGGAGACCCAGCGCCTCGACGTCGCTCATCGGGTGTTGGACCATGACGGAGAGCTGCTCCTCTTCCTCGCTCGCCGTGGGATCGCTCTTCACGCTGGTCTTCTTGACCGTCTGCAACGGGACTATGTCCGTCAGGGGCTCCTCGGAGATGACTACGCCGGCAGCATGAGTCCCTGCGTGGCGGGCGAAGCCTTCTATCTCGAAGGCGGTGTCGAGGACTTGCTTGGCCGCCTCGTCCCGCTCCACGAACTGGATGATGTCGCGCGCAGCACCCGGGTGTTTGTCACCGGTTATGTATCCATCGTCTCCGGGCATTAGCACGTCGCGGAGCGTCGTCCCAACTGGCTTCTCCGGGATGAACTTGGCCAGCTTGTCCGTGTCCGAGTAGGGGTACTGGAAGATCCTGCCCGAATCCCTTATGGCAGCCTTCGCCCCGATGGTCCCGAACGTGATGATCTGGGCTACGTGCTCGTAGCCGCCGTACTTGTCGGTCACGTACCTCATGACCTCGCCGCGCCCCTGCACCGAGAAGTCTATGTCTACGTCCGGCATGCTGATGCGGTCGGGGTTCAGAAACCGCTCAAAGAGGAGCGAGTATTCGAGGGGATCGAGGTCCGTTATCTCGAGTGCGTACGCGACGATAGATCCCGCCGCCGAACCACGTCCCGGCCCGACCGCTATCTTCCTGTCTTTGGCGTACTTGACGAAGTCCCACACGATGAGGAAGTAGTCCGCGAAGCCCATCTTCTCGATGGTCGAAAGCTCGAAGTCCAGCCGGCGCTGTATATCGGGTGTGATCCTGCCATACCGCTTCACCAGCCCCGCTTCGCAGCGCTCGCGCAAGTAATTGTCCGCGGTGTACCCTGCGGGCTTTGGGAAGTTGGGTAGCCGGGTCGTGCCGAGCTCTATGCCGACGTCCTCGACGAGGTCGACGACCTTGAGGGTGTTCTCGAGCGCCTCGGGATGCTTCGGGAAGAGCCTGGCCATCTCCTCGGCCGACTTGACGTAGAACTCCTGGCCGGTGAACTTCATCCGCTTGGGGTCGTTGTAGAACTTGCCAGTGCCGATGCACAGGAGCACGTCGTGCATCCTCGAGTCGCTGCGGGCGGTGTAATGGGAGTCGTTGGTAGCGACGAGGTCCAAGCCGGTCTCTGCGTGCAACCGGAACAAACCCTCGTTCACCCGCTTCTGCGCGGGGATCTCCAGGTGGTCCTGCAACTCCAGGTACACGGCGTCGAAGATCTCCGCGTACTCACGCAAGAGCTTCCTGGCCTCGTCAATACGTCCTTCTAGAATGCGCGTCGGGACCTCGGCGCTCAGGCACCCGGAGAGACAGATGATCCCCCGCCCGTGCCGCCGCAAGAGCTCCATGTCCACCCGCGGCTTGCGGTAGAAGCCCTCGAGGAACCCGGCGGTGCACAGCTTGATGAGGTTCCTGTACCCCTCGGCTGTGCGAGCGAGGAGGGTGAGGTGATAGTAGGGGGCGCGGCTGCGGTCGCGAAGGTCGGCCGCCACGTAGACCTCGCAGCCCATGATCGGCTTTATTCCGGCGCTCTTCGCCTCCTTGTAGAACTTGACGGCGCCGTACATCACGCCGTGATCGGTCAGCGCGATGCCCGGCATGTGCTCCGCCTTCGCAAAGGAGATGAGGTCCCGGATGCGGCTCGCCCCGTCGAGCATCGAGTACTCCGAGTGACAGTGCAAGTGCGCAAAAGCCCCGCCCGACGAACCCGCCAAACCCCCTCCTCCCGAAAATCCGGGGCTTCGGCGGCGCCAGCTATGCCAGCACCGCCCCAGCCTGTTCTCCCTGTCCATCCTCGGACGACGAGAACTATACGAAACGCGGGAGTAGCCTGTCTACCCCCTAGACCCGAAGTTGAGGTTTAATTTGCAGGACTTTTCAGGCTGGCCGAAGGCTGGCCGCGCCGGCTAGTCAGCAGGGCGGAGCGGTTCGTTGCTCCACGAAGCTCGACGGAGCTCCTGCCCGGAAGCTGACATGCTGAAAGCAAGGCGTCAGCCGGAGCGTGCTGAGGGCTACTCTTCTTCTTCGTCGCGCCACAGGAGCCAGTTGAGGGCGATCTGGGCACTAAGGATGGCGAAGAGCAGGGCGAAGAGGCCGTTGCGGAGGTCGTGGATCCAGGCCGTGTAGACGACGAGGGCGGAGGAGATGGCGAGGGCGGCGAGGACAAAGAGGAGCGTGATGCCGAGCACGAGCACCCTGAAGGTGCGCCGGACGGCGCCGTCTGGGTGGGTCCTTCGTTGTGGCTCCCCCGTGCTCGGGCTCAACTTCTTCAGTCCTGTTTGCCGATGGTCTTCTCGGTCGAGGAGTCCTTCTTGTCTGTGGCCCCTTCTTTCTTCTCGCCGTTCTTGACCGGCTCGCTCTTCTGCGAGCCGCCCTTGTAGTCGGTCGAGTAGAAGCCGGATCCCTTGAACGCAATGTTGACCGGGTGCAGCACCTTCCTGACTGGCGCGCCGCACTCGACGCAGGTGGTCAGGGGGTCTTCGGAGAGTTTCTGCATCACGTCGAAGACGTGTCCGTTCTCGCACTTGTACTCGTAGATCGGCATCCGGCCTCCACAGCTTACAAACCCACAACCCTAAGATTATACAGCCCCGGCGTCTCCCGGATGCGATTCGGCCTTGTGAACTACAGATTCAAGGGCGCCGGGTCGGGTCGAGCTCCTCCGAGCTGAAGTCTTGTTGCATGCGCTCTCGGGCGGCTTCGACGAGCCGCGGGTTCGAGCAGATCTCCTCCACCTCAACCGGGGATGCGTTGCGGCGCACGTATTCCTCCTGCAAGATCTCCTGCAGGCTGGCGCCTTCGCCGAGGCGGTGGATGATGTATTCGATCACCCTCTCCTCCCTCGCGGAGTGATATTCGATGCTGAACAGGCGATCCCAGAAGGACCTCTTCTCCCTCTCTTCGGACACCGGCTCCTCCTCTCTACCCGGTTGCGGGCCTTCGAGGGCGAGTATAGCGCCACGACCGAGCACGGGCGAGTGCTACCCTTCCGGGGCTTCGGATGCTCACAAGGCAGTGGCGATGCGGGAGTGCCTGGATATGCCGGCAATGCCCTCAAGGCCGAAAGATACGCACTTCTACGTACGCTACTTGCCGCTCCAGGTAAGCGCCGGTTAAAGCGGTTTTGCGGAATGTACGAGTTTGCGGGGAAGACGCATCTTATGGGTGTTGGCGGGGCGCTTTCCCGACTCCCCGACCCTCAAAAGACCTGCTCAGCGGAAGGCGCAACCCTTTCGCAAACCGCTTCAGGGTCAGCGTCCGGCAAGCTCTTCGAGCGCCTCACCTGTCAGGCGGTAGACCATCCAACCGCTCACTGGGGAGGCGCCGATGCGTTTATAGAAGCTGATGGCCGGCTCGTTCCAGTCCAGGACAGCCCACTCCAGCCGGCCGCAGCCTCGCTCCTTCGCGAGCCCGGCTATGCGCACGAGCAGAGTCCGGCCCACGCCCGCGCTCCGGAACTCTGGCCTCACGTACAGGTCTTCCAGGTAGATTCCGGGTCTTCCGAGGAACGTCGAGAAATTGTGGAAGAACAGCGCGAAGCCTGCGGGATCGTCACCGAGATAGGCCAGTAGGGTCTCCGCCACCCGCCGCTGCCCGAAGAGCGAATCGTGCAGCGTCTCCTCGGTAGCGACGACCTCGTGCGAGAGACGCTCGTACTCGGCGAGCTCCCTTATAAGGGAGAGGATGAGCGGGACGTCATCCTCGGTGGCGACCCGGATCTCGACCTCGGGCACGCGGGGCGCTAGACCCGCGCCCCGACGAGCGCTTCGGCTATCTGCACGGCGTTGGTCGCCGCGCCCTTGAGCAGGTTGTCCGCGACGCACCAGTAGGTTATGGAGTTACCTTCTACCCGTATCCGTCCAACGTAGGTGCCGGGCTCGCCTGCGACCTCGAGCGGAGTCGGGAAGTCGCCTGCGTTGCCGCAGAAGACGACGCCGGGGGCGTCTTGCAGCGCCTCCACGACCTCGGACAGGGAGACCCTCTCCTCCGTCTCGGCGTAAACGCTCTCGGAGTGGCCGGTGTGGACGGGGATGCGGACGGCGGTCGCGTGCACCTCGAGTTCTGGGAGAGAGAGGATCTTGCGGGACTCCTCCCGCATCTTCGTCTCCTCGGTCGTGTAGCCGTCCTCCCCCACCCCGCCGATAAGCGGGATGGCGTTCCCGGCTATGGTCTTGGGGTAGACGTCTGCCCTGCCGTCTTCGAGCGCCTCAACCCCCGAGCGCCCCGAGCCCGAGACCGCCTGGTAGGTCGAGACGACGACCTTCCGGACGCCGAATTCGCGTATCAACGGGGCGAGGGTGACGACCATCTGGATCGTGGAGCAGTTGGCGTTGGCGATGAGCCCTCTGTGGTCATTTAACGCCTCGGAGTTCACCTCCGGGACGACGAGCGGCACCTGCGGGTCGAGCCGGAAGTCGCTGCCGTTGTCTATGACGATGGCGCCGCGATCTATCGCTTCGCGCGCGAGCTGGACCGCCGCGCCCTTCTCGCCCTCCGTCCCGGCGAAGAAGGCGAAGTCTACGCCCTCGAAGGCGTCCGGCTCGGCCACGCCCACCTCGAAGGTCTCCCCGGCGAGGACCGCCCGGCGGGCGCTGCGGGCAAGGACGCGCAGCTCCTTAAGTGGGAACTCGCGGCGCCTGAGTTCCGCCACGAGCCGCTCGCCGACTAGGCCGGCGCCTACTACCGCTACCGTATATCCCTCGCGCATATCAGAAGTCCTTCCCATCATCCTTGACCACTTTGTGTGCTATGTCGAGCAGGTCGAATACGACCCCGCTCGCGGTCCGTTCGGGCCCCGCGCCGGGCCCGCGTATGGTGAGGGTAACATCCGAGTAGCGGCGCGTGCGGAAGTCGAAGACGTTCTCGGGGCCGCTGATCGGACCGAAAGGGCTCTCGACGGGCTCGTCAACGAGCCCCACCGTGACCGGCCCCACCATCGGGATGCGGGCGAGGTAGCGGAGCATGTGATGCTCCTCGACGGCCAGCAGCCGTTCTGCAAAAGCCTCGTCGTACTTCGGCAACCGCTCCATAAACTCCCCGAGGGAAACCCCTTCGAGACCCTCTGGCACGAGGGATTCGTAGGGGATCTCCTCCGGCTCGATCTGCCGTCCCATCTTGCGGGCGAGGATGATGGCCTTGCGCGCCACGTCGAGCCCAGAGAGGTCGTCGCGCGGGTCGGGCTCCGCGTATGCGAGCGCGACCGCCTCCTTGACGGCCTCCGAGAAGCGGCGACCCGACTCGACCGCGCTCATCACGAAGCCCAGAGTGCCGCTCGGGCTCGCCTGGATCTCCAGGATCTCGTCTCCGCTCGCGAGCAGCCCGTCCAGGGTAGAGATGACTGGCATCCCGGCTCCGACCGTTGCCTCGTGCCAGAGCCTGTCGGTCAGCATCCGCGTGAGCTGCTCGTAGCGCTCGGTGCTCTCCGAGAGCGGGCCCTTGTTTGAGAGCACCAGGCAGGAACCGTTGCGCACTCCGAGCACGTCGAGGTCGTAGGTTCCACCGTGCACCGCGACGTCAACGACGACCCTGGTGAAGCCGGGGATGGGATCAGAGGCAAGGACCGCTTCGAGGGTTTCGACGCCGAGGTCGGCCAGTTTGCCGCCGTCCTCCTTGGCCCGGATCGCCTGCGGCAAGAGATCCTCCCCTACGAGCGCGCCCGTGGTGTCGGAGACGGCCCTGTAGACGACCTCGAGGCCGTAGCGCTCTCGCCAGTGCTTGCGCTCCTCGAGCACGATCTGGGCTACCGCCCGCCCGACGTGACCGAGCCCGATCTGGACTACCTCGAGCCGCTTCACGCGATTGCCTCTGCGGCGGTCGAGAGAAGACCGGAGTGCAGGGCGCGCAGCGCCTCCTCGGCCACATCCGCGGCCACGATGAATACGAGGCCCGGGGCGCCGCCCTCGGCGTGCAGCGCGGCTATCCCGGCCTCGCGCAGGCACCTCTGCCCGCGCTCCAGGTCGCCTGAGCCTGGAGATCCTATGCAGATCACCGCCGCTGCTTCCCGCCTGTGCCCGGGGGCGCAGGGGATCTCGGCCTTGAAGCGCCGGCGCAGCGCGAGGCAGCGGATGCCCTCTCCGGTCGTGAGCCCGGAGACCCGGGTACCGGGGCTCTCGGGGTTGAAGGTATTGGTTACCAGGACCTCGATGCCGGCCTCGGAGGCGGGCTCCATCGTCTTCGGGTGCAGCACCTTAGCGCCAAGGGCAGCGAACAGGCTCGCCTCCTCGTAGGAGAGTCTGGGGAGCCTTGCGGCCTCCGGCACCAGGCGCGGGTCGGCGTCGAGCACGCCGTCCACGTCGGACATGATCCAGACCTCCTCGGCTCCCAGCGCCCGC
>JARDZQ010000098.1 GCA_029240775.1 Rubrobacteraceae bacterium
CCCAGGCGCCCGCTACTGGTAGGCCGAAAAGTCATCCCGTCCCATGTTGGGGCGCATGATCTCGAGGATGTCTTCACCGAAGACGTCCTTCACCGTCTCCTCTATGACCCGGGTTATCTCTTGGTCGTTATCACGGGCCGGTAGCCTGGCTTGTAGCGGAACTCGTAGCCGGCCCCGTGTGCCTCCGTAACGCCCTTTATGGTTCGCTCCATGAGCTTGGGGACGCTCTTTCTTACCTCGGGGTCGAGGGTGCGGATCGTGCCAACCATCTCGACGGTGCCGGGGATGACGTTGTGCGTGGTGCCGCCCGAGAACTTGCTCACCGAGACGACCACGTCGTCTACCGGGTCGGTTTGGCGCGAGACGACGTGCTGCAGATTGGTGACCACCTGGGCACCCACCGCTATGCTGTCCACCACCTGGTGCGGCATCGCCGCGTGGCCCCCCTTGCCTTTGATGGTGATCTCGAAGATATCCGGCGCGGCCATCATGGGGCCGTAGGTCACCCCGATCCTGCCCACCTCAAGCTGTGACCACAGATGTGTGCCTATGACCACGTCCACCCCGTCCATCACCCCGGCCTCGACCATCTCTTCGGCGCCGCCGGGGGAGAGCTCCTCGGCGTGCTGGAACAGGAAGCGCACCTCGCCCCGGATGCGGTCTCTCATGCCCGAGAGTATCTTCGCCGTCCCGAGCAGCATGGCGGTGTGGCCGTCGTGCCCGCACGCGTGCATCGCGCCGGGGTTTCGCGAGGCGAACTCGAAGTCGTTCTCCTACTTGATCGGCAACGCGTCCATGTCGGCCCGGATGGCGAGGGTGCGTCCCGGGCTCTCACCAACGAGCCTGGCCATCACGCTGGTCTTCGTCGGGCGGGAGAGCTCTAGATCACCGAACGACTCCAGGGTCTCGTAGACGAACCGGGAGGTCTCCTCCTCGTGGCAGGAGACCTCGGGGTTGTGATGCAGGTGTCGCCGCCAGCCGACGACATCTTCCAAGACGTCCCCAACGAGGTCGTCGAACGTTGCGGTTGCGATGGCTTTGTCTCCCTCCGGAACTAGCCCCCACCTGCCAGATCCAGCACCGTCCAATATAGAACGTTGCAACCGGCGGCGCAATCTTTCTTGGTGCTCCACTCCTCAGGACTGTGGCTGACGCCGGCTCTGGAGCGGACGAAGATCATACCCATCGGACAGAGACCCGCGAGCTGCATCCCGTCGTGCCCGGCGCCGCTCGGAAGCGCGTGCGGCCGGATGCCGAACCTCTCGCAGGCTCTCCCGATGGCGTCCATGACGAGTTCCGAGCAGGGGGCGGGCGCGAGACGTTGCAGCGTTTCGACCCCCATCTCCACGCCACGCCGGCGGCAGATCTCCACTGCTTCGTCCAGAATACGACCCTCGACGCGGTCGCGAACACCTTGGTCGATGTCCCGCAAATCCAGCGAGAACTCCACGTGACCGGGGATGATGTTTATGCCGCCAGGCTCGAGGCTGAGCTGGCCGACGGTGCCCACGCTCGTGCCGGTTGCCGATGCCTCCGCCTCTATGAGGCTCATGATCTCTGATGCCGCGGCCAGAGAGTCATGCCGCAGACTCATCGGCGTGGCGCCCGCGTGCCCGGTCTCGCCTTCCAGAGAGAACCGGAGCCAGACGGGGCCGGCGATGCCGGTCACGAGCCCTGCCGGGAGGCCCTCGTTCTCGAGAACCCGGCCCTGCTCGATGTGCAGCTCGACGTAGGCTTTCACAGACCCCTCTGGCCGGGCCGCCTCGCCGACACGCTCAGGGTCGAGGCCGTAGGTTCGCATCGCCTCGGCTATGGAGACCCCGTCTCTGTCTTCGTACTTCGCGAGGTCTTCGGAGGTTAGCCTGCCGGCCAGCGCGCGGCTCCCGATCATTCCGAAGGAGAAGCGTGCGCCTTCTTCGTCCGTGAAGGCGACGACCTCGATGGGGTGGTCGGTCTCTACACCTCGTTCCTGCATGGTCTGCAGGACCTCGACGCCCCCCAGCACACCCAGAGGACCGTCGAAGTCACCGCCGTTGTAGACGGAATCTACGTGCGAGCCGACGAGGACGGAAGGCAGATCCGCATTCCTTCCCTCCCGCCTACCGAAGAGGTTGCCTGCGGCGTCCTCGCGGACCGAGAGACCGGCTTCGTCCATGTACGAGGCGACCCGGTCCTTGGCGGCCCGCTCCTCGTCCGTGAAGGAGAGCCGGGTCACGCCGCCCTCTCTCTGCCTGCCTATCTCGCCGAGGTCGGAGAGCCTGCGCCACAACCGTTCGCCGTCTATCACGTCGTACTCCTCCCGTCCTTGCGCGCGCACAGAGAGCGGGCTTCGTCGAGGGCGCCGAGCAGAAGGTCTGCGGTCAACCCATGCGCGGTGATGCCGTCACGCCCGGTCACGGTGCCGGCGGCGAGGAGGGCGTTCAGTATTGCTTCCTCGGTCGCCTCGGCGGCCGCGTAGAAGAGCGGGGTCATGGCCTCGTTGGGGATCGTGGTGAGGGGGATGGGTGCCGGCGGGTCAGGGAGACCGGAGCCGGGGAGACCGCCGTTGCCCGTGGCGAAGGCGAGGAAGATATCGCCGCTCCCGTCGTCGCAGCCGCCGCCCATCCGCCCGAGGCCGATGCTCGCACGCCGGGCCAGGCGGTCGCACTGCGTCGGCAAGAGCGGCGCGTCGGTGGCAAGGATCACGATGATAGAACCCGTCCCGGCGGGAGGCGTGTCCTCCGCTTCGTAAGGCGACGGGACGCGCTCGGTACTCAGGACGCGTCCCACCGGGGCGCCGTCCACACGCAGCATGTGCCGCTTGCCGTAGTTCGCCTGGACGAGGGCGCCGACCGTCCAGCCGCCTACTTCTTCGGCCAGCCGGCGTGAGGCGGTCCCGATGCCGCCCTTGAACTCGTGGCAGATCATGCCAGTGCCCCCGCCAACGGAGCCCTCGGTCACGGGTCCACTACGCGAGTTTGCGAGTGCCTCGCGGAGGTGATCCGGCCCCACGTGCTGGCCGTTTATGTCGTTGAGGGTGCCATCGTAGGTCTCGGCCACGACCGGCAGGACCCAGTACTCCTCGGTGCTCTGCTCGAACTCGGCGGCGACGAGGGCATCTCGCACCACGCCCACGCTGTGGGTGTTGGTGACCGCCATCGGCGTCTCCAGAGCGCCAGCCTCGCGGATCCACTCGAGCCCCGTCATCTCGCCGTTGCCGTTGAACCGGTGAGAGCCCGCGAAGACGGGATTCTCCCTTGTGAAGCCCTCGCGGGGGCAGACGACGGTCACGCCCGTCCTCACCGGCCCCTCGCCCACCACGAGCGGTCCCTCGCCCCGGATGATCGTCGAGTGCCCAACACGAACGCCCTCGACGTCGGTGATCGCGTTGTTCGGACCGGCCCTCAGATTACCGACGTTAACCCCGAGATCCCGCGCTCGCTTCTCTCCCATGGCTCCTCCTCTCTACCGCCGGGCCAGACCGGCGACGTACCTCCGCTCCTCCTCGCCGAACCACGGCGGCTCGCCGGCTCGGGCGTTCTCGCGCATGCGCCGGGTGCTGCTCGTAGCCGGAATCGCACAGCTCACCCTCCTGTCGGAGAGGACGAACTTGAGGAGCGCCTGTGCCCAGGTCTCGACGCCGAACTCGCGCAGCGGCCCTAGTTCGCTCTGAGGCGGAGGATTCCTGACCAGGCGGCCGCTGCCCAGAGGGACCATCACGATCACACCTAGCCCCAGCTCCTCGGCGAGCGGCAGAACCTCCTCCGTAACGGAGGTCTCAGCGGCGTTGTACGGGACGTGCACGAAGTCCACCCGCCCGTTGCGCATCACGCTCATCAGGTCCCCGAAAGCCGCGCGCGAGTAGTGCGTCGCCCCGACAGCACGTACCCTCCCCTCGTCTTCGAGGCGACGGAGCGTATCCAAACGTCGCCCGACGGCGACGAGGTTATGGACCTGGTAGAGCTCGATATGGCCGCCGAAGTAGCTCAAGGAGTTCTCGATCTGGCGCTCCGCCTCCCTGTCGTTCGGGGTCCACACCTTGGTGGCAACGATGGCCCCCTCGCGGCCGTGCATTCGCAGCGCGTCGCCCAGAACCCTCTCTGCCTCGCCGTACATGGGGGAGGAGTCGAAGAGGTTCGCTCCTTCCTCGAGGGCCGCCCGGACGACCTCGTGGCGCTGCTCTTGCTCGCGACCGCGAACGTCGAGGACCTGCCAGGTACCCAGGCCAACGGCGGGAACCTCCGGTCCGTCCGCTCCCAGAGCGCGGCGTTCCAATCAGGCCTCTTCCGAGGCGAAGGACTCCTCGGGGCGGCCTTCGAGCCTGGCGACGGCGGGGAGAAACCACTCGGGACGGGGCTTCACCTCGTCGGTCTTGGGGTCGAAGAAGACGTGGGCGGCGAAGCCATCGGCGGCGACGAGGCCGCTCTCGAAAGTCTCGCCGGTGCGGAGCTCGAAGTCCATGGCGTAGGAGCGGTTGCCGATGGTCGGGATGGTCGCGGCGCCGTGGAGGGCGTCCTCCAGGAATATCGGTGCCTTGTAGCGGACCGTCGTCTCGGCGATCACGTAGCGGGCGCCTGGTACGTCGCCGGCCTCCAGCTCCTCCAAGCCCACGAGGTCCGCGAGGGCGCGCCAGTAGGAGATCCGGATCTCCTCGAAGAACTCAAGGTAGGCGGCGTTGTTCACGTGGCCGTACGGGTCGAGGTCGCTGTAGCGGATCGGGATCCGTGCGACGACGGACGGGTTCTTCAAAGGCTCCTCCACTTATCGGTGCCCGCAAGATTGTACACACTCTCCTCTCGCTCTATCTGGTTTAATCTGGGGTGATGGAGTACGAGGACTACCTGGAGCAGGGCGAGATCCTCGCCGGGGAGGGCTTGATCGAGGAGGCCCTCTCCCGCTTCGAGCAGGCCCTGGAAGCCGCCCCCGAGAACCCGGAGGTGATAGAGGCCGTAGGCCGCGCCCTCCTCAACCTGGACCGTCTGGAGGAGGCCGAGGCGAGCTTCTTCGACGCCCTCGAGCTGGACCCCGAGTGGGTCACGCCGCGGATGGGGCTCGCGCTGGTGGCGCTCAGGCGCGACGAGCCGTTCAAGATCGTACACCACCTCGAGCGCGCCATAGAGGCCGACCCCGAGTACCCGGAAGCCTACGTCGAGCTCGGCCGCTACTACGGCTCGATGGCAGAGCCCGCCCTTGCGAAGGCCACGTTCGAGCGCTGGACTGCACGCCACCCAGAGGACGCCGACATGCTCATAAACGCTGGCCTGACCGCCTTCGACGCCGCCGACTACGCCCAGGCCGTCGAGTTTTTCGAGAAGGCGATGGAGGTGGCCTCCGAGGGCGATCAGAAGAGCGGAGCGCGCACCTTCAGGGCCAACACCCTGGACATGCTCGGCCGTTACGAGGAGGCGGTGGAGGCCTACGAGGAGGTCATAGCCGAGACGCCCGATTGGTGGGAGGCGCACGCGAACCTCGGGATCTGCCACGCCCGCAACGGCCAGCCCGCAAGGGCTGAGGCTGCTTTCCGGCAGGGCCTCGAAGACTGCCCCGGCTCGCCCGAGGTAAGGGACGAGCTCGCGGCTCACCTCCTCGCCGAGCGCAAAGACCTCGACGAGGCGCTCAGGCTCTCCGAGGAGGCCGTCGCGCTGGGGCGCGACGAGATCCGGCACCTCCACACTCTGGGCGAGGTTCGGCTGGCCATGGGCGACGAGCCGGGGGCCGCCGAGGCCTACCGCGCGATGCTCGACCTCGACCCCGAGAACCCGGAGGCGCACCTGGAGATCGGGCTGCTGCACGAGGTACGTGGGGAGGTGAGGGAGGCAGAGGAGCACTTCGTCGAGTCTCTCAAGAGCGACCCGGCGAACCCCCGCGCCCTTTACTCTTACGCGAGCCTCTACTACGCCGCCGACGACCTGGATACCGCCGAGGAGCTCCTTATGAGGGCCGTCGCCGCTGACGCACGCTACTCCCCGGCACTCTCGGCGCTCGCCAGCGTCCGCGCCCGCCGCGGCGACTTCCGCGACGCGCTCGACTACATCGAGAAAGCGGTGGAGGCCGGCGAGAGTGACGTAGATCACTTCAAGGGAGCCCTGGAGTTCGCACCCTTGCGCGCCGACCCCCGCTTCCGCAGCCTCCTCTCCCGCATGGTGCGCGCGAGGGGCGAGGGCTAGCCCGTGTCTCCCACCCTGGCCTTCAGCCTCCTGCTCGCGCTCGTAGGCATAGCGGGGCTCTCCTTCGGCTTCTACGCCCTGCTGCGTGGCGGCCGGGGGCAGCAAGGGGGATTCGGCCCAATCCCCGAGCGCGGCGTCCACGTCGTCGCCGGGATCAGGATGCTCATAGTAGGCGCACTTAGCCTCGCCGCCGCAACGTTCCTGCTCTGGGCGGCGCTTTAGGCTTCAGATCTGAAGGTTCTTTTCTGAAGCCTGTAGCCTGAAACCTACAAGAGTTTCAGGTTGTTCGTGGCGCCTCTCAGGTCCTGCAAGAAGTCGTCCATCTCGAGGATGCGCTCTCTCGCAAGGCCCTTGCTGCTCTCGAAGATCAGCAAGCCCGGTATCTTGCGGCGCAGGTTCTCGGCCTGCCACAGCGCGGCCGGGATGTCGGGTACGTCGTCTTCGGTGCCGACCATTGCAAGGATGCGGGAGAGGCCTATCGCCCCGAGGTAGTCGAGGGCGACGGCGTCCTTGAGGAGAGCCGACTCCGTCGAGGTTCCGGACGCAGCCCCCGGCGGGTGGGCCAGGAT
>JARDZQ010000099.1 GCA_029240775.1 Rubrobacteraceae bacterium
CGCGGGGGTCAGCGTAGTCGCCGAGGTTGGTGATCTCTATCCCGTAGCGCACGGGACGCTTCTGTCAATCACCCCGCGCGACGAGGACGGGGCAGTGGGCGTGACGCACTACCGAGTCCGAGATGCTCCCCAGCAACACCCGCCTCAAACCACCCAGACCCCGGCTGCCCATCGCTATGAGGTCTATGTTCGATTCCTCGGCCACGACGATCGTCTGCTGGTCGGCCCTTCCCCTCCTCAGGTGGGTCTGTGCCACGCTGGCTCCTGCGGCCCTCAGCCGCTCGACCTGTACTTTGAGGAGCTCGCGCGCCTCCCTGTCGAGCTCTTCCTGGGGGACTGTCGGCAGGGGACCGACCTCCACACCGCGGGAGCCCCCGTTGGTTATCAGCCTGCCCACGTGCGCCACGTGCAGCTCCGAGCCAGTCGTCTCCGCCAGCTCCGCAACGGTACGAGCGGCCAGCTCCGCCTCCTCCGAGCCGTCGGTTGCCAGCAGGATCCTGGCGGGAAACACGACCGGCTTCCAGCGAACCACCAGGACGGGGCAGTGGGCATGCCTTACGACGGAGTCCGAGACGCTTCCCATGAGTAGCCTCTTTATCGGGCCTCGGCCCCGGCTGCCCACGACCACCAGGTCCGCCCCCAACTCCTCGGCGAGGGTGACCACCCGCTCGGCGGCGCCCCCCATCGCGAGGTGGCTCTGCGCGGCCCCACCCATGTTCTCGACCTTCTTCGTCTGCTCGTCGAGAATCCTCTCTGCCTCCCGCTTCATCCGGGCCGGTTCCACCTCGGTGGGCTCGAAGTGCTCAGGCACCACAGGTCCCACGTGGACCAGGTGTAGCTCAGAGCCGGTGACCTTGGCCAGGCCGACAGCGGTGGTGGCGGCGAGCTCGGCGTCTTTCGATCCGTCGGTGGCGAAGAGGACTCTGGTCGGAAAGATGCTCATCTCCACCTCCTCTGTGCGCGGTGCGAACCCCGCGTACTGTTAAGGTTCCTGGTCGTGCGGGCAGACCAGGATCAGCCCTACCGCGGCTCTCAAGACCTTCGTCGAGGTGCTACCCAACGGCACCCGCCTTGCCGGACCCAACCCCCGGCTACCAACCACGACGAGGCTTTATACCCCGTCCTCGGCCGCGTCTCTCGAAGCGTCGGGCCCCAGAAGTACCTTCTTCGGTAGCCTCTCCATATCGTCGTCCTCCGTTATCCCTTGCCTCTACCGTACCCGACGGAGGGATCTCCAGCCTGAGCAAGATGGCCCATTTTGCTGGTCAGTATCGATCACCGGCCCGCACCAAGACCGGGGACGCGAGATGGATCCAGACGCAGCTGTGAGACGTCACCCGCCTTTGCGCACGACGAGGACTGAGGAGTAAGCGTGGCGCACCACCGAGTCCGAGACGCTCCCCATCAGCGCCCGTTTCATGCCGCCCAGGCCCCGGCTGCCCACCACGATCAGGCCCGCTCCCACCCCTTCGGCCGAGACGACGATCTCCTCGTCCGGGCGTCCCATCGCGAGGTGAGTCCCCGCAACGGTTCCTCCCGCCGCCTTCACCTTCTCGACTTGCTCGTCCAGGAGCTGCTCGGCGTGTTCGTGGAGTCTCTCGTACCGAGCGACGTACCCGTGCCTCTCGGGGTGGTAGACGGGCGCTATCTTACCGACGTGGATCACGTGCAGCTCTGAACCCGTACTCGTCGCGAGCTCCACGGCCATCCGGGCGGCGGCGTCCGCTTCCTCGGAGCCGTCGAGGGCCAGCAGGATCCTGCCCGGCGGGAAGCTCGCCTCCCCCCGCCCGTCTTCCCGCACCACCAGGACTGGGCAGTGAGCGTGCCTTACGACGCTCGTGGAGACGCTCCCCATGAGAGCCCGTCTGAGTGGCCCGAGACCGCGGCTGCCCACGACCACCAGGCCCGCGCCCAGCTCTTCGGCCAGGTCCACGACAACCCGGCCGGGCCGTTCACCCATCCGGAGGTGGGCCTCCTCGACAGCGGCTCCCGACTCCTCGATCCTCGCGACCTGCTCGTCGAGGACCTCACGAGCCTTCCGCTTCTGCGCCTTGGCAATGTCCTCGAAGCTGGCTGGTGCCTCGGGCAGCTCGTAGTAGGGGAACTCCGGGCCCGCGGTCAGTACGTGCAGTTCCGAGCCCGTGCTCGTTGCGAGGGCCGCGGCGCTCCTAGCCGCCAGGGTAGCCTCCTCGGAGCCATCGCTGGCAAAAAGGATCTTCGTCGGAAAGATGCTCATGATCTCCTCCCCAGGTCGCCGAGCCCCGGGCCGTATGACTACGCCTCCCTTTCCAGGGCCCGCTGGGCCTCTATAGTGTAGACCGCCTCCGGCACCGCCTCCAGCCGGCCACGGGGAATGCGCTCCCCCGTGGCGTCGCAGAGACCGTAGGTCCCCTCACCTATCTTCGCCAGCGCCCGCTCGACGAGCCCGAGCCGCCTCATGAGCCGCCGGTCGAGGACGGTGTCCACCTCCTCAGCGAGTATGTGGGCCCTGACGTCTTCGGAGTCCCGAGGCGCGTAATGGTCGCCCCAGCGCCTCTCCTCCTCCCGTATCCCGGCGCGGCCTCGCAGCAGCGCGCGTCTCATCTCCTCGAGACGAGCCCGCTGGCGAGCGACAAACTCCTCATCGAGCTCCTCGTCCAGCGTCTCGCCGAGGATCCGGTTCACCTCTCCCTGCGCGCGCAGCCCTTCGAACGTGTCGTACATTCCCTCACCTTCTCTCCTCCATCAGCCCTGGTCGAGCGAGCGCAGCTCGAGCCACTCCTGGTACTCGGTCCGGTTCTCCTTGAAGGTGCGCCAGACCTCGTAGTCGGGGTGCCAGGGATGCAGGACCTCATCTCCGAGGTGGCGTCCGGCCACCTCCCGCAGCACGTCCGCGCGGTCGGCCCCGCAGTTCGGACACGTCGTGTGGTGCTCGTCGGCGTCCATGACCTGGCCGCAGTCGCACTCGATCAGCGCGTGCGCCGGGACCCAGACGTAGTCCTTGCCGTAGGGGAGGTCTTCTACCTCGTAGTGCCCCTCGATACGGACCTTGACCTTACTCAACGCCGCCACCTCCTTCCTCGGGGTCTCTACTTAAACCTACCGCCTATTCGAGGCTTCGTCCTGATCAGTTTGGCCCATTTATCTGGCCAGAATTGCTCTGAAATCCCCCGGGAGATCCCTCTTATCCGCGAACCACCAGCACCGGACAGTGCGCGTGGGCGGCGATGCTGCTCGACACGCTCCCGATGGGACGCCTCAACCGGCCGCCGCCCCTGCTCCCCACTACTATCATGCTGGCCCCTATCTCCTCGCCGAGGGAGATCACCTCCGCGTCCGGCTCCCCTACCCTGAGGTACGCTTTAGCGACCTTCCCGCCGGCTTCCTCGATCATCCTGGTCTGCTTGTCGAGTAGCTTGCGGGCCTCTTGCGTGTCCTCCTCGTACAGGCTGGGCCCCTCGTCGTCCTCGGCGAATAGGTGGTAGGGCTCGGTTACGGGCACCACGTGGACCAGGTGCAGCTCCGCCTCGAACGCGCCGGCCATCTCCGCCGCCTTGCGGGCCGCCAGGGCAGAGTCCGGGGACCCGTCAGTGGCGACGAGTATCTTCGTCGGTAGATCGTTCATCGCTTCGCGCTCCTTCGCATCTCTCGCGTTCCGTCAATACCGGGAGCGACCCGGAGCCCATTCCGGGACGTCGCTCGGGGTCTCATTCCTCCGCTCCAGCCTTGGGGCGGAGCGCCGGCCACCCCCAGGCAGCCAGGGCACCCAGCCCGAGGAGCGCCAAGACGAGCCCGATCGGGGCCGCCAGCTTCCAACCGCTGGAGATCCCGAGTGCCTTCATGCCGTCCACTCCTTTCGTGACCGTGTTCAGCTACCTCTCCGATCACGAGCCCTCGTTCTCGACCTCCAGTATCTTCAGGGTCGTCGGCACCACGGCGTCCGGGCTCAGGCTCACCGAGTCGATCCCGCGCTCGACCAGGAAGGCGGCGAAGTCCGGGTAGTCGGAGGGGGCCTGGCCGCAGATGCCGACCTTGCGCCCGGCGCGGTGCGCCTCATCTATGAGCGTGGCGCACATCCGCTTTACGGCCTCGTCGCGCTCGTCGAAGAGCGGCGCAACCCGCTCGGAGTCCCGGTCGACACCGAGGACGAGCTGGGTGAGGTCGTTGGAGCCGATGGAGAAGCCGTCGAAGATGGCGGCGAACTCCCGCGCGAGGACGACGTTCGAGGGAATCTCGGCCATCACGTAGACATCGAGGCCGTCCTCGCCCCGCACGAGGCCACCCTCGCGCATGACCTCCTGCACCCGCTGCCCCTCCTCCGGGCTGCGGCAGAACGGCACCATGACCTTCAGGTTCTTCAAACCGAAGGTCTCGCGCACCTTTCTTACGGCCCGCAGCTCGAGCATGAACCCTTCCTTGTAGTCGGGATGGTAGTAACGGCTCGCGCCGCGCCAGCCGAGCATCGGGTTCTCCTCGTGCGGCTCGAAGTTCTCGCCGCCGAGCAGGTGGGCGTACTCGTTCGTCTTGAAGTCCGAGAAGCGCAGGATCACGGGCTTCGGGTAGAACGCCGCGGCTATAGTGCCTATCCCCTGCGCTAGCCTGTCGACGAAGAACTCCGTCTTGTCCTCGTAGCCACGGGTGCGGCGATTGATCTCCAGCCTGATGCGGGGCGGTAGCGACGCGAAGCGGGTGAGGGCCAGCGGGTGTATCCCGACCCAGCCGGCGAAGACGAACTCCATCCTCGCGAGCCCGACGCCGTCGTTGGGCAGCTGCGAGAGCTCGAAGACCCGCTCGGGATCGGCCACGTTCATCATTACCTGCGTCCTGGGCCGGCCCACTGAGGTGGGGTCTATCTCGGTTACCTCGTGGCGCAGCGTGCCCTCGTAGACCCGGCCGACCTCCCCCTCGCAGCAGGAGATGGTGACGGGCTGGCCGCTCGCTATCGTCGTCGTCGCGTTCTCCGTGCCCACGACGGCGGGTATCCCCAGCTCGCGGGCCACGATCGCGGCGTGCGAAGTACGCCCGCCCCGGTCGGTCACTATCGCTGAGGCCGTCTTCATTATGGGCTCCCAGTCGGGGTCGGTGATCCCGGTGACGAGCACCTCCCCTGGCCTGAAGGCCTCGATCTCACCCGGGTCCTCGAGCACGCGCGCCGAGCCCGTAGCGACCGCGTTGCCTACCGCGAGCCCTTCGACGAGCAGCGGACCCCGCTCCCCGAGCCGGTAGAGCCGCACGGTAGGGGACTGGCGCTGGCCGTGCACGGTCTCGGGCCTGGCCTGGACTATGAAGAGCTCGCCCGTGAGACCGTCTTTGGCCCACTCGATGTCCATGAAGGTCCTCGCGCCGCGCTTCTCGCTGTAGTGGTCCTCGACGGCGACCGCCCATCGGGCGAGGAGCAACACGTCCTCGTCGGAGGCGGAGAAAGCCTCCCGCTCCCCGGGAGAGGTCGGGACGTTCTCGACGAGCCGGTGGCCGGTCTCGTCGTAGATCAGCTTGAACTCCTTCGTGCCGAGCCGCTTCCTGATCAGGGGCTCGTAGCCCTCCTTGAGCGTCGGCTTGTGCACGTAGAACCCGTCGGGGACGACCCTCCCCTGCACGATGCTCTCCCCGAGCCCCCAGGTCGAGGTGACGAAGACCACGTCAGGGAAACCGCTCTCGGTGTCGAGGGTGAAGATGACGCCCGAGCTGGCCAGGTCGGAGCGGACCATCTTCTGCACCCCCACCGAGAGAGCCACCTTGAAGTGGTCGAAGCCCATGTCCTCGCGATAGCCGATGGCCCGCGGGGTGAAGAGACTCGCGAAGCACTTCTTGACCGACTCCAGGAGCTGGGCCTCGCCGTGCACGTTCAGGAAGCTCTCCTGCTGGCCGGCGAAGCTGGCGGTGGGCAGGTCCTCGGCGGTGGCCGACGACCGGACCGCGACGTCGGTGTTCTCCCCCCCGTAGCGGGCGGAGAGCTCCTCGTAGCCCTGCAGTATCTCGTCCCGCAGCTCGGACGGGACCTGGCCTTTGAGCACGAGGTCCCGGATCTCCTTACTCCGCCGGGTCAGGCCCTCGACGTTCTCCTTGTCCAGACCGGCCATGATCTCCCGGATCCGGGCCACCAGCCCGTTCGCCTCGAGGAAGTGTATGTAGGCCTCGGCCGTCACCGCGTACCCGTCCGGCACCTGGATGCCCAGCGGTTCGAGCTCGCGGGTCATCTCGCCCAGAGAGGCGTTCTTCCCGCCCACGAGCGGCACGTCGTCTATCCCGATCTCCGAGAACCTTCGCGTCCAGCGTGTCTTCAGCATCTCCGATCACACTCCTGTTGCCGCGTTCGCTCCGGAAACCCTCGCCGGGCTTCCACCGTTCTTGCCTAAACTCTATTAGGAGGGAGCGCGCACTACCTGAGCAGAATGACCCATTTCCCTGATCAGGATTGCCCAATGTGCCGCTGCCCGGGCGGGACGCCGCGCCCTCCCTCCCGTCGCCGCAGTGCCCACCGCCTCAGCTCGTCGGTGCCCCAGACGATGAGGGGGAAGGCGGCGAGGATGGCGAGCTCGCGCGGCCCAAGGGCATTCGTGTGGAAGACCTCCTGCAAAGGAGGCAGGTAGATCAGGGCGGCGGCGAAGACTAACTCGAAGAGAATGCCCCACAGGAGTAGCCTGTTGGAGAAGATACCGATCTCGAAGAGTGAGGCACGGCTGGTGCGGGCGGCGAACGCGGTGCCGACCTGGCAG
>JARDZQ010000100.1 GCA_029240775.1 Rubrobacteraceae bacterium
CGGCCCGGGCTCCTGGCGACGGCCCTCTTCGGCTTTCTGCTGGCGTGGGACGAGTTCCTCTACGCTCTCATCTTCACCTCCTCTCTAGAATCGAAGACCATCCCGGTGGCGATCGCCGAGTTCACAGGCCGCCACGCCGTGGACTTCGGCATGATGGCTACCGGAGGCGTTGTGGCGTCGCTGCCACCTCTGGCGATCGCGTTTCTGTTCCAGCGCTACATCGTCGGCGGCCTGGCCTCCGGCGCGGTGAAAGGGTGAGCGTGGGATACCTGGAGGACATACTGACCCAGCCGGAGAACCTGGCCCGTTCGCACGAGACCTTCACGGAAGCCTTGCGGGACGCGGACCTCTCGGCATTCGGGGCGGGCCCGCTCGTCCTGGCGGGCATGGGCTCAAGCTACTTCGCCGCGATGCCCGCATCCTGGGCCCTGCGCGCTGCGGGCCGTCCGGCTTTCGCCCTCTCGGCGACAGAGCTCCTGGAGCCCGGCGCAGACCTGCTGGGCGTCGCCTACGTTGGCATCTCCCAGTCGGGCAAGAGCGCCGAGACCGTGAAGGGCTTCTCGAGGGTGTCCGCCCCCCGCCTGGCGCTGACCAACACGGGGTCGGGGCTCCTCTCGGAGCTCGCCGACGTATCCTTGCCGATCGGGTCCGCAAAAGATGCTGCCATTGCCATACTCACCTACACCGCCACGCTTGCCGCTACCGCCACGCTTTGTAGCTCTCTCGGAGCTCCTCTGGACTTCGACCGGGCCCGGCTCCCGGACCTGGTGGCCGGGGTGCTGGAGGATAGCTCTGCGGTGGCGAACGAGGCTGCGGAGCGATTCGAGGGGATGGAGGTCCTCGACTTCGTGGGCCGGGGAAGCTCCCTGGCTTCGGCGGCGGAGGGCGCTCTGCTCACGAGGGAGGCCGTCAGGGTGCCGGCCGCGTGTATGGACACCCTGCAATACCTGCATGGCCCGCTGGAAGTGGCCGAGCCCGGTCGAGGATGCGTAGTGTTCGGTTCCGGACGAGAGGTTCGGCTCGCCGTGGACCTCGCCTCCTACGGGGCTTCGGTGCTGCTCGTTACCGAAGCCCCGGTGGACTCTACGGAGAACCTGAGGGTCGTCCGCATACCCGAGGTGCCGGACGTTTTCAAGCCCATCCTGGAGATACTCCCCGTACAGCTCCTGACCCACCATATGAGCAAGGCCCGGGACCTTGCCGCCGACGGCTTCCGCCACGAACAAGAGGACACGAAGCTGGAAGTCGGATGAGCCGCATCTCGGTGATCGGGAACGTGAACGTGGATCTCCTCGTCTGGCCCGCAGCCGAGTTCCCGCCTCCCGGAACCGATATGCCGGTCGAGTCGATACAGACCCGGGCCGCTGGAGCCGCCGGAAACACCGCGCTGGCCCTGGCGCGGCTGGGGAGCGTACCGCGTCTCATCGGCTGCGTGGGCGACGATCACTACGGGCGATTCATACTGGATGAGCTCGTCGCAGCGGGGATAGAAGAGGGAGTCTTCGTCCTACCCGGCGAACCCACGGGCATCTCCATAGCCTTCGAGGCCCCGGAGCGAGACAGGTCGTTCCTGACGCTCCTCGGGAGTCTCCAGACGTTCGAAGCGTCGATGGTGCCCCCGGATGCCCTGGAAGGAGATTACGTGCTCCTGTGCGGGTATTTCTGCCTGCCCTCGTTGCGAGGCCGGGACATGCTCAAGCTGCTCGAGAAGGTCCGCGCCGCCGGTGGACGCACCCTCTTCGACTGCGGCTGGGATCCGGCCGGATGGCCCCAGGAGACGAGGCGCGAGATAGTCGAGCTGCTGCCGCTCGTGGACTACTTCTTGCCCAACGAGGTCGAGGCCGGATCGCTCACGGGTATAGAAGATCCTATGGCAGCGGCCCGGGCGCTCGAGCGGATCTCCGGAGGGTGGGTGATCGTCAAGCTCGGCAAGGAGGGTTGCGTGGCCGTCGGAGCCGGACAGGAGCACGTAATCTCCGCTCCCCCCGTGCGGGTAGCCGACACCACGGGGGCGGGGGACGCTTTTAACGCTGGACTGCTGTACGCCCTCGCGGGCGGAACGGAGGTGCCGGTGGCCTTGCGTCTGGCTACCCGCCTGGCTACCACCGTCGTCTCCAGGGCTTCTGCGAATCGCTACCCCGCCCTGGGAGAGCTCCTCCCGCTACTCGAAGAGTAACCGCCCACTCGTTCAGGCCGTCGAGAGCGCGGCGGAGAGGACCGGCTCGGGGTCGTAGTCCCCGGGGAGCGGGACGAAGGGTGGGCGGACCGTGCCCATCGGGGCGCCGTGCCTGGCCTCGGCTAGCCGCTTCAGGACCGCGGCCGAAGCGTACTCCTTGGTCATCGCCCGCGCCTGCTTGAGTCTCTCCGAGAGGGCCCTTCCACCGGCTTCGTCGCCCGACTTCACCTTCTCGTGCATGGCCAGTATCTCCTCCGGGATAAAGTTGGCCAGTGCGCTGATAGCGCCCTGCGCCCCTACGTTGAGCCGCTGCCAGAGGTCGTCCTCCGTCCCGATGAGCACGCCTCTGTTGCCCTCCAGAATGGCCTCGGCGTAGCCTCCCTCCCCCCCCGAGTCCTTGACGCCCCAGACCGGCAGGTCTATGACGACCTCTTCGGGAACGGGGACGGCGTACTTGGGGATGTGGTAGAGGATGACGGGGTGGCCGGTCCTCTCGAGCACCGGCTCGAAGAAGCGCCTCAGGCCCTCGGGGCTCGCGGGCTTGAAGTAGTAGGGTGGCAGGACGAGCACCGCGGTCGCCGGGTACTCCTCCAGCGCCTCGACCATCTCCAGAGTCTCCGGCAGGTTGCCCTGCATGACGGCGGGGATGACCTGGATAGGGAGGTCCCACGCGAAGAGCGCCTCGAGGACCCGCAGCTTCTCATTCAAGGTCAACGAAGGCCCCTCGCCGTTGGTCCCGAAGGGCACGACGCCCCGCACTCCCATCTCCGCGAGCCAGGAGACGTGGTCGAGGTAGGAATCCACGTCCACGGAGAGCGCGGCGTCGTCCTTTATAGGGGTGACGTTAGCCACGTAGACGCCTTCTATCTCTTGCATGCCGCCTCCTTTTGACGATACGGATCCGTATGCTCGTCCCACTTTTAGCCATACCCGTACGACTTTGCACTTAAAATCTGTCCTGCACCGGCTTTGCACGAGTATTCGCGTCTGCACAAAAATTAAAGCCGGGACACAGCAGCCCCGGCTTGGTCGTTAGCGAACTTCTGCTACAGGCTATGAACCTTCTTTGACCTCGGTTATCTCGTCCGCTCCGAGGCCGTGGGCTTCCTTGTGAACGGCGTCAGCCGCCTCCGCGCTGGGAGCCTCTACCAGGCAGAAGACCTCACCCTTTTCCTCGTTGAACCAGTACCTTATGTAGTTCACCCCGTGCTTTTCCTGGGCTTCGAGGTCCTTTAGGTGGGCGTCCGCTATCGCTTCTGCGGTCAGTCCCTCGACGTTTTTGTGGTGGTCGATGTACAGGGGCATTGTGTCGCTCCTCCTTTCCCCGCTTTCCCCAGCGGGTCATAACAAGACAGTTACACATAATGCCACTAAATGAAGCCCGATGCACTACCGAGAATCTCGGTGGTTCACCTTCCTAAATTCTTGCGGCCCTCGATAAAGGCCCACAGCTCCTCCCTATCTGGCAGGCCCTCGTAGTCCCCGAGGGTAGCGACGCTGAGCGCTCCCATGGCGTTGGCAGTGCGTAGGCGTTCCTCCGGGGAGAGCCCCCACAGGTGTCCGGCGAGATACCCCGCGTCGAAGGCGTCGCCGGCCCCGATGGAGTCCACCTCCCGCACGGGAAAGGCGGGCTGGGTTATGACGCGGCTATCTACGAGGGCCAGGCTCCCCTCCTTTCCCCGCTTGAGCACCACCTCCTGCGGCCCCGCGGCTGCGAGCTCCCGCACGAGAGCCCCGTCGCTCTTCCCCCAGAGCGCCTCGGCTTCTTCGTCTCCCACGAACAGGATGCCGACGCTCGGCAGTATCTCCTCGACGAAGCCCCGCGCCTCCTCAGGGCTCCACAGCTTGGAGCGGTAGTTGACGTCGAAGCTGAGAAGGGTCCCCGCCGCGCGGGCGGCCCACAGCGTAAAAGCCCGGCAGTCGTCGGAGAGGGATGGGGTGATGCCGGTAAGGTGGAGGCACTTCGCGTCTTCAAGGTAGTCCGTGTCGAAGGCCCCCGGTGCCATCGTCGAGGCCGCCGAGCCACTGCGGTAGTAGTAGACCCGGGCCTCCGGGCCGACCTGCTCGCGCAGGTAGAGCCCTGTCGGGAAGCCCTGGACCCGCCGAACACTGGAGGTGTCCACCCCTTCTCCCCGGACGCGATCGAGGACCAGCTGGCCCGGCTCGTCGTCCCCGAGGAGGCTCATCCACCCCGTGGAGATGCCGAGACGGGAGAGGGCGATCGCCACGTTCGACTCCGCGCCCCCGATCTTCAGCTGCACGCTCGCGGCGTGCCGCAGCCGCCCCGGCCTCGCGGGGACGCCGAGGACCATCGTCTCGCCGGCCGTTACGACGCTCGTCAGGGCGCTCCTCCTACAGAACGGCCACGTGCGCCCGGACGCCAGCCGCGAGTTCATGAGCGAACTCCGGGTAGGGGCCGAGCCGCTCGTCTGCACGCCTGGTCAGCTCCCGGAGGTCGGTGATCCCCTCGCCCAGCTCCTCCTTCACCACGCTGTGGACCTGCTGCGTGAACCTCAGGGAGCGGTCGAGGAAGTCTATGGCTTCCTTCCCCTGCATGGGCTGGTAGTGGGCGGTGAGGAGGTGTTCCGGCCGGAGAGTCCGGAGCATTCGGATCGTGTCTTGGTAGCCGGGGGCGTCGAAGTAGCGCGGGGGGATCAGACGGTTCCTCTCGCGGTCGTAGATGCCGGTCTCGAGCGCCGCGTCTATGATGATCGCCGCCCCGTTCTCCGGGTCCCAGATGCCGAGGTGCCCCGGCGTGTGGCCGGGGAGGTGCAGGATCTCGACGCGCCGCTCAGGCCCGAGCCTCATCGTCTCCCCGCCGCGCAGCCCGGCGTCTACCGGGGAGTCGCCGCCCAGCTCCTCGCGTATCCACTCCACCGAGTCCTCGTCAGGGCCGAAGCCGTAGGGCTCGTACCAGCGGTAGATGTCAGCGAGCATGAGCTCATTGTTCTCGATCCAGGCCCGATCCGGCTCGCCGCACGAGAACCACAGGGAGGGGTGCCTCTCCTTGAGGGCACGGTTGCCGCCGCAGTGGTCCACGTCGGCGTGGCTGATGATGACCTCGTCTATGTCCTCTAAAGTGAGCCCGATCCCCTCGAGGTAGGGGATGATGACCTCCTCGGGCGTCCCGGCGAGGCCGGTGTCCACGAGGATCGTATGGTCCTCCCCGATGAGGAGGTACTGGCACATAAAGCGCGCCCCGAGGTCCGACTCTATACGGTGGATGCCGGGTAGTATCTCCATCCTGAGGCCACACTAGCCGCGCCCAATGTTCCGCGCAAGCACGAGGCGACCGTGTTAGCTTGTACACCCATCCGGGAAGGAGGTTCGAACATGTATCTGACCAGACATCTCACAGCCGGCGGCGCCCGCTGGGCGCTGGACGGCCGGTACCTGCCTGCTGCGTTCACCCTGGACTTGCTACTGCAACTGCCCGCCGAAGAGGTGTCTCGCTTCCTTGAGGGTCTACCCCGCGGCGAGGAAGCCGAGGGTTCGCTCCTGCCCCCTGTCGAAGCTGCTCAGGAGGTGTGGGCCAGCGGGGTGACGTACGAGAGGAGCCGGGAAGCCCGCATGTTCGAATCCAAAGAGGCCGATATCTACGACAAGGTCTACGACGCCGTGCGGCCCGAGCTCTTCTTCAAGGCCATCGGTTGGCGGGTCGTGGGGCACGGGGGAGAGGTGCGTGTGCGCGAAGACAGCCACTGGAACGTGCCGGAGCCGGAGCTCGTGCTGGTCGTGAACGGCCGGATGGAGATCCTGGGCTACACCGCTGGCAACGACGTCTCCTCGCGAGATATAGAGGGCGAGAACTCGCTGTATCTACCGCAGGCCAAGATCTACGACGGCAGTTGCTCCCTGGGGCCCGGCATCGTACTGGGCGGGCCGGACTCGATGCGGGACCTCCTCATCCGGATGCGCATCGTGCGCGATGGCGAGGCCGTCTACGAGGACGAGGTGAGCACCTCCCGGATGAAGCGTCCCTTCGAGGAGCTCGCCGAATACCTCGGTAGGGAACTCTCCTTCCCAACCGGCGCCTTCCTCATGACGGGTACCAGCCTCGTGCCCGACGAGGAGTTCACGCTTACATCGGGGGATCGCGTCGAGGTCTCGGTCGGGGAGCTTGTCCTCGAGAACGCCGTGGTTGGATAGTAGGACGCTTCATAAACGCCATTCCCCGGAGTCCGCCTCCCCGCCCTCGGCGTTGTGGGAAAGCTTGAGGAAAAACCTGCCAGCTGGACGGACGATTGGGGCAGGCGGCACTACCGCTGGGGCGTCCACCACCCGCCAGCATTCACCCGGGCGGGACAAAGGTTGTGTCGTAGGCAGCACTTCCCCGCGTGATAGACGAACTTACGACGCCCCACGCGTGCGGTTCTCACTCATACTGGGACAGTAGCCGGAGGTCGAACTAGCGCTAGTCTAGCGGTCACGCGCCCATGCTTTGCTCGCGGGACTGCGTGAAAGAGGTCGTCTGCGAAGCCGGTCAAAGAAGGGGCCGTGCGATGGGACAGATGGC
>JARDZQ010000529.1 GCA_029240775.1 Rubrobacteraceae bacterium
TGGCCTGCGGCTGGTCGCCGGTCGGCCGGTATTCGCTGTTTACCTGGAAGTTACTCCGAGTCTCGATACAGGTTCCTCCCGTACAATTCTTCGTAGGTTTGCTGGGCTTCGAGAACGTTCTGGACGTAGTGGCGCGTCTCCTTGAAGGGAATATCCTCACCGACGTCGAAGCCTTTGTCGGAGACCCAGGCGTCCACCTGACCCTCACCCGAATTATACGCCGCGAGCACCAGCCTCTCATCGCCCATGTAGCGTCCGTCGAGGTAGTCGAGGTACCATGCCCCCAGCCTCAGGTTGACCCTGGGATCCCGGAAATTACCCTCGATACCACTCCTCCCCTGGATGAAACGAGCGGTTTGCGGCAGCAGTTGCATGAGGCCATAGGCCCTCTGGTGGGACTTCGCGTCCGGCCTGAAGCGGCTCTCGGTGTAGACCACCGCCGCCACGAAGGTCGGCTCCAGGTCGTGCTCGGCGCTCACGTCCCGGATAGTCTCCTCGTAGCGCAGCGGATACACGGTCCGCCACACGGTGTCGGGGGCCTCCCGGATCAGGGGCAGCACCGCGAGGAGCGCCGCTATCCCCGCAGCGAGCACCAGCAAGACGAGAGCCAGACGTCTGCGCCGGGCCCGCGACTTGCCGTACCTACTCTTCTTGCTCGAATACGCTACCGTCCAGGCTCCTCTTTTTGAGCTCTTCGGCCTGCTCCTTTAGTTTATCCACGCCAGCGTCGTTTTGTACCACCACATCGGCCCGACGGGCCTTCTCCTCCTGGGGGAGCTGCCGCGCCTCTATCGCCCGAAGCGCCGCCTCGTCCACGCCCCGCTCAGCGGCCCACGCCCGTCGCCTCTCCTCGGGGACGGCGACCGCGACCGTGTAGTCGTAGTCGCCGCCGGTCCCGCCCTCGAAAAGGAGCGGCACCTCGGCCACGAACAGGTCGGCATCCGAGGCCGCGACGCGCCGCTTCGTCTCGCGGCGCACGAGCGGGTGCAGTAGCTCCTCGAGGTCTCGCAGCGCCTCCGGGTCCCCGAACACCTTGCGGCCCAGAGCCC
Organism: Rubrobacteraceae bacterium; assembly: GCA_029240775.1. Taxonomy (GTDB): domain Bacteria; phylum Actinomycetota; class Rubrobacteria; order Rubrobacterales; family Rubrobacteraceae; genus JALYGY01. The sequence continues at coordinate 1,050 of JARDZQ010000529.1, forward strand.
TGCGATCTACACCTCTCTCACCCAGAGTATTCTCCCCGAAGCGCTCGACGATGCGGGAGATCGTCGCTTCGTCCTGCGCGAGGAGGTGGTGAACGATCTCGTCCGCCGAGACCGTCTCGGCGCCGAGCTCGCCCAACAGGCGGACGAAGGTGCTCTTGCCGGACGCGAAAGGGCCGGTGACGGCGATGGTCACCGGCCCTCTGTGGTTGCGGGGTTGTGCGGGGCGCCGGGCTATCTCTCCTCGAGATCCAGGTCCGCCAGAGCGTCGAAGGCGCCAGTGCGCAGACCGCCGCCGCTCTCGGAGACCCGGTCGCCGCGCGGCCGGTCCTCGCCGCGCGGCCGGTCCTCGCGGCGCGGCGGACGGTCCTCGCGGTCCTCGCGCTTCGGGCGCAGGGAGAGCGAGAGGCGGCGGCGCCTCGCGTCCACATCGATGATCCGGGCGTCCACCTCGTCGCCGGAGCGGACTATCTCGTCCGGCGTCTCCACGTGGTGGTCGGCCAGCTCGGAGATGTGGATCAGCCCCTCCACCCCCTCGGCGACCTCGACGAAGGCCCCGAAGGAGACCAGCTTGGTCACGCGGCCGTGGATCTGCTCGCCGACGTTGACCCGCTCGACGATCTCCTGCCAGGGGTCCTTGCGCGTCTGCTTGTGGTCTACGTGATTCCAGGAGAGTTCGGAGATGTGGATCAGACCGTCTATCCCGTCGAGGTCCACGAACGCCCCGAAGTCCACGAGGTTCGAGACGGTGCCCTTGACGATCATGCCCTCCTCGAGCGAGGTGAGGATGCGCTCGCGCTCCTCCTTGCGCTCCTCTTCGAGGACCGCGCGACGGCTCAAGACCACGTTGTTGCGGCTGCGGTTGAGCTCGATGACCTTGCACTCGAGCTTCTCGCCCAGGAACGCCTCCAGGTTCCTGACGCGCCGGATGTCCACGAGGCTCGCGGGCAGGAAGCCCCGCAGGCCGATATCCAGGATCAGGCCGCCCTTGACGACCTCGATGACCGGCCCCTCGACGGTACGCTGGTCGTTGTAGGCCTCCTCGATGCGGTTCCAGGCCCGCTCGAAGGCGGCTCTTTTGGCGGAGAGGATCAGACGCCCGTCGGCATCCTCCTTCTGCAACACGAGCGCCTCGATGCGCTGGCCGAGCTCGACGACCTCGTGTGGGTCTGCGCCCTTGCGGATGGTGAGCTCGTTGGAAGGGATGAGCCCCTCGGACTTGTAGCCGATGTCCACGAGGACCTCGTCCTTGTCTATGCGGACGACCTCACCCTCGACTATGTCCCCGTCCTTGAAGTCTATGAGGACGCTCTCGTCTACGGGGACTATCTCACCGTTCTCCTCCCGGAAGAAGTCCTTCATGGTCAGTTCCCGGGATACGTTGGTAGTGTCAGTCATGTAGTGGTTGCTTTCCTTCTTCCTTCGTTTGCCACAGCAGATTATACAGTCTTATCGTGGCGTCGTCCGAAACGGGTCTCTAGAGAGGCTTCACCCGGCCCCAGCGCTCGCCCGCCTTTACCTCGACCTCCAGCGGCGGCTCCAGGTCGTAGGCCGCGACCATCCTGTCGGCGGCCAGAGCACCAACCACCTCCACCCTGTCCTCGTCTACGTCGAAGACCAGCTCGTCGTGGACCTGCATGATCATCTCCGTCCCAAGCGAGCGGAGCCTCGGCGCAAGATCGACCATCGCGACCTTGATGATGTCGGCCGCCGTCCCCTGCAC
>JARDZQ010000101.1 GCA_029240775.1 Rubrobacteraceae bacterium
GCTTTCGTTCTTGCTGAACGCTGACAGCTAATGGAGCGAATTGCAGAAGTGTTGACTTCTGCAATTCGCTTTAGGAACCGTGGAGCCACGAGCGGAACCTACCATGCGCACAGTCGCGAGGCGATGAGACTTGCGCCGCTGGGCTTACGTATCGGTTGTCTATCTTCTCGCTGGTGTACTCGAGAGATACATCCTAGTACGGCAAGGGGTGTGAGATGATCATCCTTCGAAGCTATGATCCGGGTTCGGTCAGCGAGCGCGGATAAAGAGGATTAGGGGGTTCGCCATGAACTACATCGTGACCGGCTTGTTGGTGGTCGCCGTATCCGTTTTGCTTGCAGTCACGGGGCTGGCCGCGGTGCAGCGCTTTGTGCCCTCGCAGGTGCGCCAGGTGCACAACGACGTGGCCGGCTTCATCTACGCCGTCTTGGGTGTCGTCTATGCCGTACTGATGGCGCTCGTGGTTATCGCAGTGTGGGAGGATTTCGCTGATGCCAGGGACACGGCGGAAAGGGAAGCCAGTGAGGTGGACGACGTCTTCCGGCTCGCTCATCGGTTGCCGGAACCTGAAGGACGCCAGATCCAAGAACTCGCTCACTCGTACGCTCAGGTCGTCGTTGATGAGGAGTGGGCCTTGATGGCGCAAGGGCGTACAAGTCCACGGGCTTGGGATTTGCTGGACGAGCTGACGCTTGGCGTTCAGAGCGTGGAGGTTCGCACGAAAGCCGAACAGGCAGTCTACGCAGAAGCGCTAAATCGAGTAGATGAGCTCGCGGATGCCAGGAACGCCCGGCTTGTGCAGGCCGGCGAGGGCATACCTGCCGTCCTGTGGGGCGTGCTGGTGACCGGGGGATAATGGTTGTAGGCTTCACCTATCTATTCGGCATGGACAATGCGTTGGCGCACACGCTGATGGTTGCTGCATTAGCCTTGGTCATCTCCTTGATACTCTTTAGTATCGGCCTCTTCGAGTACCCGTACTCCGGAAACGTTCGAGTTGGCCCAGAGGGTTTCGAGCTGGTGCTGGAGAGGATGGAGAGCAGCAAACTAAGCGAGCTCTGAGGGCGAAGTCTCCGCGCCCACTTCTAACCGAGCGCTGCACCGAGCGGTTGGAGTTGACGAAGGCATAACCGTTACGGAATTGGGCCTGGCAATAGGTTAGCGGTGGCCGTGTAAAGTCGTTCGTGCGTTCTGCTTACTTAGGTGAAATGCTGCGGTGTAGTACGGCCTCAAACTACCTCGTCGCCAAGCGCAACTACGAGAGGTACGAGCTGCGGTAGTATCCGCTCATGGACGAGCAGGACCTCTTGCTCCTGGAGAGCGCAATAAGCGCCATAGAGGAGGCGGCTTCGGCCGTGGCCCGCGAGGTCGAGCGCGATCGGCTGGTCGAGTCCACCCTGGCAAGGCTCTCGACCGTCGAAGCCGAACTCAACAGGAGCCGGATCGCGCTCGAGAAGATCATCCGCGAGGAGACCGGCTAGTCAGCAAGGTAGCGCGGTTCGTCGCTTTCGTGCGTCAAACGTGGCCGGGCAGGGCCCGGACGGCCCGAAATGCTGACAAGCGAAGCCCTTCGTAGGCGAAGCCTGAGCGTGCTGAGAAGCTAATTCGCGCATCCGCCGGTGCTCACCGGCTCGGTGCGTCCGGCGGCGGCCGCGAGGCGGCGCTGGACTAGCTGGGATGGTATGCCGTAGCCCGAGTCGTTCGAGTCGGCGCGGCTGGCGAAGACGGTGGCGACGGCCTCGCCGTCCCCGTTGACGACGGGGCCGCCCGAGTTGCCGGGCCTGACGTAGACGCGGAAGCCGGTCACGGTGCGCTCTACCGGGCCCCGGTTGTAAGCGTCGCCGGAGATCACGCGCCGCGTCGCGCCGGTGCGGGCCGGTCGGATGTCGAGTGGGCCGTTCTCCGGGAAGCCGAGCACGGCGCTCGCCTCGCCCACTCTAGGCGCGGCGAGTGGAATGGGGTCGAGGCCGAGGCCGGCCACGCGCAGGATGGCGACATCGTTCTTGTCGTCGAATAGGACGACCTCGGCTCGGTAGTGCTGTCCCGTACCCCCAGGCTGTACCCTCGTGATGGTCTCACCCGCGACGACGTGGGCGTTGGTGACGACGAGGTCCGGGGCTGCGACCCAGCCCGAGCCCTCCACGCCGTAGCCGCAGGCTATGCTGCTCACCCGTACCGTTCGCGGGCCCGCAGCCACCACCTCGGGATCGCGCGCGAGACGCCCGTTCGGGACGGCCACGTCGGGCTCGGGACCCTGGATCTGGGGCAGCGGGTGGAGCTGCGCGGCCACGCGGGTGAGCATCTCGGTGGGCATCCGGTCGTTCAAGAGCTGCAGGATCCTGGACTCCTTGACGGCCGGGTGTGCGCCCGCGAACGGCGGGGACTGGAGGGCGAAGATCCCGATCGCCCACACCAGCACGAGCGAGAGCGCGAGCCCGAGCGCCGCCCCCCCAAGGCCGTCGAGCGCCTCGGAGGCAGGGCTCGTGAGATGGTTCCTTATGGCACCGCCGACGGCGCGGGCGGCGATCTCCCCCAGCACCGCGAAGGCGATGATGCTGACGAGCGTGATCCCCGCTCCGAATAACGGGTTCTCACCCTCCACCAGCAGATACTGCGCCACCCGCGAACCTAACGCCGCTCCAAGGACTACCCCGACCAGCGAGAAGACGCCGGCGAGCAGTCCCGTTCGCGCGCCGCGCACCACCACGAGCAAGACGAAGAGCGCTATGAGGAGGTCGAGTGCCGTCATCCGCCAGATTCTACCGCTGCAGTCCACCCGTTATCCGGAGTGGCATCCTGGCGACGAAGACCGCCAATCGTAACGTTAGAGCCTTGTGGGGGAACTGTGGGGGCAGTGTGGCTACACAGTCCGTGCGTCGGCCGCAAACTGGAGGCCGTAGTGAGAGACGCGCCAGGCGGCCCGAGACGAAGGAGGCATCGGTGATCGAGACACAGCCAAAGGCGAGCTTGCGGCTAAGAGCCGGGAGGATGCGACGTGGTGTGGAGCATGTACAACCACCACGCTAACGCGAACGGGATGTGGTACGAGGCGCTCAACGACACGCCCGGGCGCGTCGTTGAGCGCCCATCGAGTTGCCTCCCGGCGATATCCGGCAGTACTGGCGGGAGTGGTTGGACCGCGACGGCCATCCCTTCTGGCCATTCTGGGAGAACGTGCGCACCTGGTGGGAGTTCCGCCACCTGCCGAACATCCTGTTCGTGCACTTCGCGAACTTAAGGCGCGATATGCCCGGGCAGATGCGCCGCATCGCCGAGTTCCTCGACGTTCCCATAGACGAGACGCGGTGGGAGGAGATCCTCGAGTACTGCTCCTTCGACTGGATGAAGCGCAACGCCACCAAGAGCGTTCCCCTTGGAGGCGCCTTCTGGGACGCCGGGGCCCAAGTCTTCATCAACAAGGGGGTGAACGGCCGCTGGGCGGAGACCCGCACGCCTGAGGACGTCGCGGAGTACGAGGCGCGGGCCATAAAGGAGCTCGGCCCCGAATGCGTGCGCTGGCTCGTGACGGGGGAGGGGCTCTAGGAGCCTCCGAGCAGGCTCAGCTAGACGCACGAACGCGTAATACCGGCCGCCGGTATCACACGTTCGCGGCCCGCCTATATAATCCGTGGGCCATGAGAGCAGCGAAGTATCTGCCCGACGTACTACGGATTCTCGAGGAGCGGGGCGATCCCGCTTACCGCCTCGAGCAGGCCTACCTCGCCCTGACCCGTTCCTTGATACGGGACTGGGAGGAGGCAACGAACCTGCCCAGAGGGCTCAGGGCCGCGCTCTCCGAGGGGGCACCCGCGGCGTCGCTCGAGTTGCGGCGCGTCTCGCGGGCGACAGACGGGACGAGGAAGTATCTCTTTCTCACCCGCGACGGGCACGCCATAGAGACGGTCATGATCCCCGAGAGGGGGCGGCACACGGTGTGCATCTCGACGCAGGTCGGATGCCCGATGGCCTGCAAGTTCTGCGCGACCGGGCTGCTCGGCATCAAGCGCAACCTGAAGGCGCGCGAGATCTCCGAACAGGTCTTCGTCGTCGCCCGCGACATTGCGCCCGAGAGGGTCTCGAACGTCGTCGTCATGGGGATGGGGGAGCCGTTCCTGAACTACGAGCAGACCCTCGTAGCGCTCAAAGTGCTCAACGACCCCGACGGGTTCAACCTGGCGGCGCGGCACATCGCGGCCTCGACGAGCGGGCTGGTGGACAAGATCAGGCGCTTCGCCGACGAGCCGGAGCAGTTCCACCTCGCGATCTCGCTGCACAATCCCTTCGAGGAAGAGCGCAGAGAGATCATGCCCGTCGCCGCTCGACACTCGATCCCCGAGCTCATGAGTGCGGCCCGCTACTACGTAGAAAAGACGCACCGCAAGCTCTTCTTCGAGTACACCCTGCTCGCGGGCGTGAACGACCAGGAGCGCCACGTCGAGGCGCTCGCCGAGCTTCTCGACCATCCGCTCTACCACCTCAACCTCCTCCGCTTCAACTGGACGGACACCGGCTTCTCCGCGACCTCCAAGCGCGATGCGAAGGCGTTCTTGCGATACGCTAGGGAGAACGGGCTCTCCGCGACGCTGCGGCCGAGCCGGGGCGAGGACATAGACGCCGCCTGCGGCCAGCTCGCCGCGAAGGACCTGCGCGGCCGTCCCGCCGTCCCGCTCCCTTCCTGAATCCTTGAAGGCAGAACCGGCAGAGAGGCTAGACCCGCGGGCCAAGACCCTCTGGCGCATAACGGGCGCCCTGGGGGCTTTGCCGCTCCTCGCGGGTGGCGCTCTCGCGAGCTGGGTCCTGCTGCGGGTAGCGGAGGTGGCCATCCTGCTGGCCATCTTGCCGTTCCTGGCCGCCTCCGTGCTCTTCGTCCTGCTCGCCAGCGTCGTGCCGGACTTGAGGTGGCGGCGGTGGCGTTACGAGATCCGGGAGGACGAGGTGGACTTGCAGCGTGGGGTCTTGTGGGTCACCCGCACGCTCGTGCCGCTCGCGCGAATCCAGCACGTGGACACTCAGAGTGGCCCCCTGCAGCGCCGGTTCGGCCTGGCTACGGTCGTCTTCTACACAGCTGCGGGGGCGAACCAGATCCCCGAGCTCTCCGCGCCCGTCGCGGCCCAGGCGCGGGACCGCATCGCCGAGCTCGCGAGGGAGCAGGATGAGCTCTGAGCCGCGCCACCTCCACCCGGCGGCGATGATCATCGCCGCCATAAAGACGATCAGGCGCTCTCTGAGCGCCTTCGTCATACCGGGCGTTGCGTTCCTGATGAGCCGGGGCCTCGACGCGGGAACCATAGCCTTCGTCCTGTTCGCTGCGCTCGTCGTGGCGGTGTTCGCGGCCTTCTGGGGCTTCCTCTCGTGGCGAGCTACGACGTACGAGGTCGCGGGCGGCGCCTTCCGGTTGCGCCAGGGCGTCGTCCAGAAAAACGAGCGGACGATACCTCTGGATCACGTCCAGTCGGTAGATACAGTGCAAGGGATCATCCAGCGCCTCTTCAACGTCGTCGAGGTGAGGATAGAGACGGCGGTCGGCGGGGCGAGCGAGCCCGACGCCTCGCTCGCGGCCCTCGCCCGCGCCGACGCCGAAGCTCTGCGGCGTGAGATCGAGGGCTCGAGGAGGGAGCCCGCAGAGACGGAGGAGGTCGCCGGACCAGCCATCATCAGGAGACTCGAGACGAGGGATCTCTTCCTAGCGGGGGCGACGAGTGGCCAGATCGGGGTCGCCCTCTCCCTTCTCGCCGTGGCCTCCCAACTGTTGGACGAGGTCCTCTCTGACGACCTCGGCCGGTACCTCCTCGAGACCTTCGCGCCGCGCTCCGTAACGACCGCCCTGCTCTACGTCCTGATCCTCGGCCTCTTCGCGTGGCTCCTGGCCATCGCTGGGACGGTGCTGGCCTACTCGGGCTTCACGCTCTCGCGCGACGGGGATTTCCTGTACATCCGGCGCGGTCTCCTGGAGAGGCGGGAGGCAACGATACCGCTCGCCCGCATCCAGGCCGTCCGCGTGGTAGAGGGCCTCCTCCGCCAGCCCTTCGGCCTCGCCTCCTTGCGCGTCGAGAGCGCCGGCTACGGCGAGGATGCGGGTGTCTCGACCACCCTCTTCCCGCTCCTGCCGCGCAGGGAGATCCAGGACCTCCTGCTCGTCGCAGCCCCCGAGTTTGCCGTCGACCCGCCGCTGAAGGCCCTCCCGAGACGCGCCCTCAGGCGCTACGTCTTCAGGTCCACCGTCCCCGTCCTGGTCCTGCTCGGTGCGGCCGGGCTCTTCTCGGTTCTTGCCTTCGACTTCGTCTCCTGGGGTCTGGCGGCCCTCTTCCTCCTCGTGCCGGCGGCGCTCTACGGCTGGCTGCGCTACCGGGACGCGGGGTGGGCTCTGGAGGACGACCGCCTCGTCGTCCGCTCGCGGCTCCTGACCCGCGCGACCGCCATCGCGCCCCGGCGCCGGCTGCAGTCGCGCGCTACGGTCCGGAGCCCCTTGCAGCGGCGCGCTAGCCTCGCCACCTTCCGGGCGCAGGTCGCCTCCGGCGGCGGGGGAGCGGAGCTCCAGATCATCGACCTCGGCTCCGACGCCGCCGAGAGCGTGGTCGAGAGGCTGAGGCCCGAGCACAAGGCTACAGGCATCAGGTAAAACCCTGCTACCTGAAACCGCGCTCTGTGGAAGGCATGCCTTT
>JARDZQ010000102.1 GCA_029240775.1 Rubrobacteraceae bacterium
CACGAGCCCGATGGCGACCCCGAAGACTAGCTCGACCGCCCGCCGCCAGCGCTGCCCCAGCGTGACCCCAAGACATATAACTGCGGCTACAGGGGCGAAGAAGGGCTGCTCGTGCCCGAACAGGACGACCGCCAGAAAGTACGCGACGCTCGCCGCCACCGCCGTCTGGACCACAGACCAGCCGTTGATCCGGAGCCGCTCGATGCCCGCCTGAAAACCGCGCCGAACCCCCATGGATAAGCTTCCCACCTTGCCGCACACCCCTGCACCCGGAACTATATACCCTCCCGGAGGCGTAGCCCGCTAGCTGACGCCCCGCAGACACCCCACCCGTCTTGACCAGTTCGAATAATCCTATATAACTATAGAATGATGAACTATGATGGAGTAGGACGGAGATGACGACGGGGCAGCTTCCCTACACCATCTCGGGGGAGACATCTCTACCGTTTGCGGCGGCGGTTGAGCTGGGGAGGATGCTCTCGGTTGCCGGGAACGAGGAGCTCGACCGGAGCGCCGATCGGGTTCGCGAGCACCTTGCCCGGGTGGTCGAGGAGTTGGCGAGTAGCTGAGGGAGGTTCCGCATGTTCTTCAGGGAGATATTGAACGAGGATCTGGGTTGTGCGTCCTACATCGTGGCGGACGGTGGTGAGGCGGTGGTCGTGGATCCAAGGTGGGCGATAGAAGAATATCTCGAGATAGCCGAAGAAGGCGGCTTCGAGATCACCCGCATCCTCGAAACCCACAACCACGCCGACCACGTCTCGGGCCGGGGGCGGCTCGTCGAGGCGACGGGGGCGAAGATCCACATATCCCACGAGGCTGGGGTCGATTACGAGCACGAGCCGTTAGAAGATGGCGATGTCATAGAGGTAGGAGGGGTGCGCATCGCGGCCATCGCTACCCCTGGGCACCGGCCCGAACACATGGCCTTCCTCATCGAAGAGACGAGCCGCGCGGAAGAGCCGTGGCTTCTGCTCACCGGGGACTCGCTCTTCGTCGGGGATCTGGCCCGGCCGGATCTTGCCGTCGAGCCCGAGGAGGGCGCGCGGGGCCTCTTTCGCTCTCTGCGCAAACTTGATGGATTGCAGGACTTCGTGGAGATCCGTCCCGGCCACATAGGCGGCTCGCTCTGCGGAGGAGCGGGCATGAGCCAGAAGCCCGACTCCACCATCGGCTTCGAGCGTCGCTACAACGACTACCTGCGAATAAATGATGAGGAGGAGTTCGTGCGGACCCTTGCCAGGGAGCAGGCGCCGCAGCCGCCCAACTTCGAGCGGATCGTCGAGCTCAACAGGGGTCCGTTGCTGCGGGCGGGCGCAACCGTCGAGCCCCTGTCGCCCCGGCGCGTGCGGGAGCTCGTAGGGGAGGGCGCGGTCGTGATCGACGGGCGAGATCAGCGAGAGTTCTACGCCGCCCACGTCCCCGGCTCGGTCAACGTGACGATGAACCAGTCGGGGGTGGGCACGCGCGCCGCGTGGGTAGTGGACCCCGAGAGCGCGGTCATAGTGGCCGCAGGAGGTGACGAGGACGCCCGCAGGATGGCGTGCATGCTGGAGGCGGTGGGTTTCCGCAACCTGCGCGGCTATCTCTCGGGCGGTCTCGTTTCGTGGCGCGCGGCCAAGCTCGAGATAGAGACAACCCCGGCCATCGACGTGCCCGCCCTCGCCGAACGTATCAAGAAAGGGGAGATAACTCTCCTTGACGTCCGGGAGGAGGATGAGTGGAAGGCCGGGCACGTCGAAGGTTCGATCCACGCTCCCTATCGCACGTTGCGAGATGGAGTGCCCGAGGAGATCCGAGACGCACACGGGCCTCTGGCCGTGGCCTGCACGGGTGGGATCCGGAGCTCGCTGGCTGCGTCGCTCCTGAAGAGAGCCGGCGTAAACAACGTCGAGCAGGTCGCCGACGGAGGAGTCCCCATGCTACCAGCGGAAGGGATCGAGCTGGTCGAGGGGGGATGATGCGCGTGTCGCGATCGGCGCGGGCTTCTGAGGGACCATGACCTTCCTGGGTCTGTTGGGCTGGGGAGGGTCCATCCTCGCGGTGCCGATCCTCACGTACGCGGTCGACTTCGGGGCCAAGAAAGCGACCCTACGCGGGCTGGGAGAAGGCGGCGGTCTCCACGCAGGGCGGGGCGAGAGGGGCGCCGCGATGGGAATGCGCGGCATGCTGGTCTCTATACTCTGGAAGGTCGGAGTGCGGATCCCGCCGTTCGCCTCCAGGGTCGTCTGGTGGCGAGCCGGGCCTGATCGGAAAGGAAGAACCGGGTGAAAGATAGCCCGCGAGCCCTGGAGAACGCCTCCGTCACCCTGGCTGAAGGGATGCACTTCGCCGGGCGCATCGACGGCTTCAGCATCGACATCGACGCCGAGGAGAGCGTGGGCGGCAGGGGAGCCGGTCCACAGCCGTTGCGCCTCCTGCTCCTTGGGATCGCCGGTTGCACGGCGATGGACGTGATCTCCATCCTGCGAAAGAAGCGCCAGGAGGTCGACGACCTGGAGGTGGAGGTACTCGGCAGCAGGGTGGAAGAGCACCCGAGAGTCTACGACGACGTGGAGATCATCTACAGGGTGCGGGGCAAAGGGATCGAGCCTAGGGACGTCGAGAGGGCGATAGAGCTCTCCGAAGGGCGCTACTGCCCTGTGATAGCCATGATCGGCGAGGCGACCCGGATAACCAGCCGCTATGAGGTCAAAGAAGCTTGATGAGGAGAAACCCTCTCTGACCCTCTCGTCCTCTCCTCGGAGACGAGAGAGACGACCCCGAACGCCGCCGCGCCGGCGCCCGCCAACCCGTGGATGCGCAGGCTCCTGACCTCAGGATGCCTTCTCCGCTCGGATGGTGTCGAGTGCCCGAAGAAAGACCTCGACCGGCTGCGCGCCCGGGAGCGCGTACCGCTCGTCTACGACGTAGAAGGGCACGCCACTGATGCCGAGCCGACGGGCCTGGCTCTGGGAACGCCACACCTCGTCTGCGACCTCCTCGCCTTCGAGGAAGCCACGGACCTCCCGGCCGTGGAGCCCAACCCCGGAGGCCACAGCGGCGAGCTCCTCGTGGTCGTTCAGGTCGCGCCCTTCCGTGAAGTATGCCCTGAAGAGGGCCTCGGCCATCGCCCACTCGAGCCCCTTCTCCGCGGCGTGCAGGATCAGGCGGTGCGCGTCCGCGGTGTTCGGGGCGTTCGCCACCCGGTCGAAGCGGAAGTCGATGCCGTCGGGGGCGCCGGCGGCCGAGACGGTGTCGAACGCCGCGCTAGCTCTCTCCTGGCTGCCGAACTTCTCGACGACGAACTCGCGCCACGGCAAACCGCCCGGAGGCATCTCAGGCTGGAGTTGGAACGGCCGCCACCGACGCTCGACCGCGAGGTCGGGGCGCTCGAAGAGAGCCTTCCGCAGCCGGCGCTCGCCGACGTAGCACCAGGGACAGACCACGTCCGAGTACACCTCTATCAGCATTCGCCTACCCCTCTCTCAGTCGGGTCGCATAACAGCCATCAACCGGCCAATGTTACCGCGCACTTCTAGTAGACGGCTCTGCTGGTGCCACGAGCTCGGCACGGAGCGTGAGCGCATCGTCGCGGCCCTAGGCGGGTCGCTCGCTGAACTGCGAAGCAGGTGACCTGGTTCTCCGGCACGCCCGTATAATCTTCCACTGGAGACGTTTCCGGAGGTGCTTAATGGCCCGACAACGCATCAACCCTGGCCGGGAGTCCGTGTGGGACTACCCGCGCCCGCCGCGGCTGGAGGACGCCAATAGGCGCATCAAGGTGGTCTTCGGTGGGGTAACGCTCGCCCATACGACGCGCGCCAAACGGGTGCTCGAGACCAGCCATCCGCCCGTCTACTACGTCCCGACCCAGGACATAAGGATGGAGCACCTGCGCCCCTCCGAGGGGTCCTCCCTCTGCGAGTGGAAGGGCAGGGCAGATTACTACGACGTAATCGTCGGCGAGAAGGCGGAGCTGCGGGCCGCATGGTATTGCCCCGATCCCGTTCCCGAGTACCGGGATCTCGGAGACTACGTGGCGTTCTACCCCTCCAAGATGGATGCCTGCTGGGTGGAGGAGGAGAAGGTCCGGGCACAGGAGGGGGACTTCTATGGAGGCTGGATCACCTCCGACATAGTCGGTCCTTTCAAGGGCGGACCGGTGACCTGGGGCTGGTAGGAGGATCCATGGACCACGCCGCCCGTCTTCGCAAGGAGTACACTCGCGCCGGGCTCACGGAGTCGGATGCCGATACCGATCCCATCGCGCAGTTTCAGCGCTGGTTCGGCGAGGCCCTCGCCGCCGACCTGCACGAGCCCAACGCCATGATCCTCGCCACCGCCACCCCCGACGGCCGTCCCTCGGCACGCGTCGTCCTCCTCAAGGGCTTCGACGAGCGAGGCTTCGTCTTCTACACCAACTACGAGGGCCGCAAGGGCGGAGAGCTGGAGGCGAACCCATACTGCGCGCTTGTCTTCTACTGGGGAGAGCTCGAACGGCAGGTGAGGGTGGAGGGGCACGCCAGACGCGTCCCGGAAAAAGAGTCCGACGAGTACTTCCGGAACAGGCCGCGAGGGAGCCAGCTCGGGGCCCGGGTCTCCGAGCAGAGCCGACCGGTAGGGGGGCGGGAGGCGCTGGAGGAGAAACTGCGTTGGCTCGAGGCGGAGTACGAGGGACGCGAGGTGCCGAGGCCGCAGTTCTGGGGCGGCTACCGGGTCGAGCCGGACTCTATCGAGTTCTGGCAGGGGCGCGAGAACCGTTTGCACGACAGGCTCAGGTATCGCCTTTCGGATGGGGAGTGGGGGCGCGAACGCCTGCAGCCGTGAGACACTCCGGTTGGTGCGTAAAGAGCCCCGTTGCTAAGATGCGGTCTTGTTATCTGGGGAGAGGAGAAGCTTTGAAGCTTGTCACGTATTCGACGGGCGGTGGGACGCCAAAGGTCGGACACATCGAGGACGGTGGGATCCAACCGCTCGGAGTCGGAAGCCTGCTGGAGTACATCCTGCACGGCCGCAGTCCTGACAGGCAGCCCGGAGGAGAGGCGGTCTCGCTCGAGGAGGCGAGCCTGCATCCTCCGATAGCGCGACCGGGTAAGATCGTCGCGATCGGGCTCAACTACGTGGATCACGCCGAGGAGACCGGGCAGCCGATCCCGGAGGTTCCGGTCGTATTCGGCAAGTACCCGAACACCATCATCGGTCCCGGGGCTCCGATCCGCATACCCCCGATCGCCGAGCAGATTGATTATGAAGCGGAGTTGGCGGTCATCATCGGGCGGCGGGCGCGCAACGTCCCGGAATCAGAGGCGCTGGAGTACGTCTTCGGCTACACCAACTCCAACGACGTCTCTGCGCGGGATCTGCAGTTCTCCGAGGGCGGGCAGTGGACGCGCAGCAAGTCTATAGACACCTTCTGTCCTATCGGGCCGTACGTGGCTACACGCGACGAGGTCCCCAATCCGCACAACCGCTACATCCGCGCGATCCTCAACGGGGAGGTCGTGCAGGACGGCCACACCTCGAGGATGATCTTCTCCGTCGCCGAGATAGTCTCTTTCTTGAGCCAGGGCATGACGCTCGAGCCCGGCGACATCATCATCACAGGGACGCCGCCAGGGGTCGGGATGGCACGCGAGCCACAGCTCTGGATGAAGCCGGGCGACGAGGTGAGCATCGAGATCGAGGGCCTCGGCACCCTCACCAACCCTGTCGAGGCAGAGTAGGGCCGTCGGAGACAGAGAGGCGTAGCCCGAGGCTCATGGTGGGGTCCGGCAACATATCGTACCGGCCGGTGAGGGCGATCGGGCTTCTGCTCGCGTTCCAGGTGATCTGCCTTGCTGGCCTCGGAGCCCACGAGTTCTTGCAGGTCGACTGGCGGCAGATCGACCCCGAAGCCCCGTCGCGGCAGGCGATAGAGGCGATCACCCTCGCCCTCTTCATCCCGCCCGCGGCTATGACGCTGATGTCCGCCTTAAGCTTCCTCCTCTTGCGGCGCAAAGGGTGGCTTCTGGCGGCGATCTCCCAGGGCCTCAACCTAGGGGTCTGCCTGTGGCTCTACTCGCAGTTCCAGCCGTGGTACGTCTACCCGATCATGGCCTACTGCATCCTCATGATCCTTTACCTCAACTCCCAGGACGTGCGGGTCGTGTTCCACCCGCGGCGCAGCGCGGCTAAGCAAGAGCCAGGGGGCGCCGCGTGAATCCCGAGCGTCCCGACGCCGAGGCCCTGCTCCGGCGTTTCGAGCCCGTCGTCCGCTCGACGAAGGGGGACAAATTCTACCCGATGGACGTCGAGCCTTACGTGCGGGCCTGCAGCCTGTGGGTCCAGCGGTCCGGCGAGGAAGCGATCTGTGTCGTGCCTCAGGGCAAGCTGGACCTCGACCGGCTCGCGCAGCAGCCGCTCGACGAGGCGGGGGCGGTCCACTTCCTCAAGTTCACCGACCCAAGGGACCTTGTGCGGCCGGGGTCTCGCGGCGGGCGCTTCCGGGTGTTCGGCAGGCGCGCAGCCAGGGGTTTCAGAGAGTCGCGCGAGGCCTTCCGGGCCGGGCGCGGCCGGCTGGCGCGGGTAGGGTACGTCTCCCGCTTCGTGGATGCCCTCTACTCGATCACGCTGCTGGCGAGGGGTCGGGTGCCGGGGGAGTCCGCGGCCGCGGCGTCGGTCTCCTACGAGCGCAT
>JARDZQ010000103.1 GCA_029240775.1 Rubrobacteraceae bacterium
AAGCAACGCTAGGGCGGTGAATTTGGCCGGTGTGCGAACGTCAAATCGACCGAAGACCAGCAGTGTGGGAGCTCCTAAGAATGTCGCCATCGGTACTCTAGGGACTTTTCGGACGGTTTCTCCAGGAGCTTGGGTAAATAAGAGCAAGAAGTAGGGAGCGCAGAGGAAACCCGGACTACATTTGAAGGTCTGCGAGCGTTACAGCCGTTTCAATGACGAAGGCTACGAGGTACTCTACGTACTCGCCATCAGGACCGGTCTCCGACGCGGCGAGCTTCTGGGCTTGAGGTGGTCAGACGTGGACCTCGAGGAAGCGGGCAAGCTCCGGGTCATACGCCAGCTACAGAGGCGTCGGGACGGCGGTGGCGGGGTGTTCTTCTCACCCCCCAAGAGCGGCAAGGAGCGGGTTATACGCCTTACCCCACCGGCCATAGATGCACTTAAGCGCCACCGGGCGCGTCAGGGCGAAGAGAAGCTCAAGGCGGGCGGTCTCTACGAGGACCAGGACCTCGTGTTCGCCACGGAGAAAGGCACACCCCTTGATCCGCCCAACATAGACCGCCGCAGCTTCAAGCCTCTCCTCGAGCGGGCGGGGCTCCCGAACATCCGGTTCCACGACCTGCGCCACGCTGCTGCTCTCCCGTGGGGTGCATCCCAAGGTGGTGCAGGAGATACTCGGGCACGCGAATATCAGCCTCACCCTTAACACCCACAGCTACGTCATGCCCGACATGCAGGACTCCGCCGGGACGGCTATGGACCAAGCGTTGGGCTAGGTGCGTACCGCCGCCCCGGTGGTGTAACAGGTGGTGTAGTAAGCCCTCGAAGGCGAACCGGGGGCTTCGGTTTTTACTTACATTCAGCTTAGATAAGCCGGTTCTAGCTTGGAACGCCAGCTCCCTTGAACCGCTGACAAGCTAGTAGAGCAGTTTCTTGTCGAGGACGTTTATGAGGGGCTCGCCGTCGAGGTACCGGCGCAAATTATCGCAGAAGAGGTCCGTCTGGAGCCTGTTGGTCAGCCCCGGCAGATTGTCCGTGGAGTGCGGGCTGATTATGACGTTGTCTAGCTCCCACAGCGGGCTCTCCCGCGGCAGCGGCTCGACCTCGAACACGTCGAGCGCCGCCCCCGAGAGGTGCCCTTCTCTCAAGGCCTCCACGAGCCCCCGTTCGTCCACCGCCGCTCCGCGCCCGACGTTCACGAAGTAGGCTCCCTTCTGCATGGACCTTATGGCCTCCTCGTCCACGAGGTGGTGGGTCTCGGGGGTGCCAGGCAGCGTGACGGCGACGTAGTCGGCCTCGGCGAGGGCTTCGTGCAACCGGTCGGTGCCGTACAGCGCGTCGGCGTGGTTCCGTGCGGGGTCTTCGTCGTGCACTGTCCGCTTGACGCCGAGGATGCGCATCCCGAAGGGCCGCGCGCGCCCCGCTATGGCGCGCCCGATGTTGCCGATGCCGACGATGCAGAGCGTCTTGCCCTCTAGAGTGTCGGCGTGGGCCGGGCGCCACGCCCTCTCGGCTTTGTCGCGGCGCAGCCTCTCCAGGCCCTTGGCGTGCTGGAGCATCGCCATCACGACGAACTCAGCCAGCGGGCCGGAGTAGACGCCGCTCGCGGTCGTCACCACGATGTCTGTCTCCACGAGCCCGGCCTTCTTCGCGACCTCTCCGGCGCCGGCCATGCTCGCCTGCACCCAGCGGAGCTTAGGGACGACCTGCGAGAGGTCCCGCGTGTGCCCTCGCGGGAAGTCGTAGAGGACCTCGGCTTCAGCGAGCAGCGCGAGGAACTCCTCGTCTTCCTCCGGCGAGCGTCGCCAGCCCTCGGGTCCGGCGTGGTCCCCCGGCCACCGCGGCGGCGGGACGAGGTCCTCCCGGTAGAGCACCCGCAACCGCCCGTCGACCTCCCGTATGCGCCGGAGGTGCTCCTCCTCGAAGTAGCTCGTTACGACGACGGTGGTCAATTTGTGCCTCCTTTCGGTCGGCAGCTTGTCAGCATTTCAGCACGGCGCCTGAGGCTTCGCCAGGCGGCTTTCAGCCAGCAAAAGTAAAAGGGGAAAGCGAGGGCCTTATAAAGGCCCGAAGCGTGCCGACGAGCTGGCGCAGCCAGCGTGCTACATTTCCTCCGTGGACGAGTTGCTCGACGTTCTGGACGAGCGCGGGAGCCCGACCGGCGAGGTCGTGTGGAAGAGCGAGGCGCACCGTCGCGGGCTCTTTCACCGCTGCTTTCACTGCTGGGTCGCCGGCGAAGACGCCGCGGGTTTCTACCTGCTGGTCCAGCGGCGCGACCTGGCCAAGGACACCTGGCCGGGGTACCTCGACGTCACCGCAGCCGGACACCTGAGGAGCGGGGAGGAGCCGCTCGCGGGCGGGCTGCGCGAGCTCGAGGAGGAGCTGGGCTTGAGGGTCGAGCCGGGGCGGCTCGTCTCCCTCGGTACCCGCCGCATCGAGCAGGAGATACCGCAGGGACGCGACCGCGAGTTCCACGACGTCTTCCTACTCCTCGAAGGTACCCCGCCGGGAGATTTGCGCCTGCAAGAGGGGGAGGTCGAGGCCGTGCTCCGCGTGGGGCTCGACGAGGTGGAGGCGCTCGGCGCAGGCCAGGTCCCCTGCGCGCCCGCAAAGGAGTACGCGGGCGGCGAGGCTTCTGATAAGCGCGTGCGCCTATCGGATTTCGTCCCGAACGAAGGCGACTACTTGCGGCGCGTGGCCGGAGCTGCGCGGCGGGTATTGGCGGGCGAGGAGCCCGGACCGATCTTCTAAGTCGAGGGCTTGACGAGGTGGGCTGCGAACCCTGCCCGCCAAACGGCTGACCGCACGTCCCTGAGCAGATTCTCGGCGTGGTCCTCGCTCAGCATCTCGCTCCTTGCCTCGACCAGGGGACCGAGGCTCTCGACCGCCCTGGCAGCAAGCAGCGCGGCTTCGGTCGCGTGCGGGAGGGATTCGGGCAGGAGGTCCGGGGCGTTGCAGGCGGCGAGGTTGGCCAGGTCCGCGCAGCAGATCGCCGCCTCTGCCAGGACGTCAGGCGTGGCGTCTTCTAGCTCGGAGAGGGCCTCGAGCTGGCGCCTGAGGTCCAGCGCCAGCTCGCGCACGACCTCGATCCGCGCGGCGTCCGGCGGAGACGTCCTGCACGCCTCCTCGAAGAGGACTGCGGCCCGGATTCCGTCGAAGATCTTATCCGAGGTCTCGCTCACCGCGGGCGTCAGGCCGGTTCGATCCGGCGGTAGAGGGCCACCGCGAACATGAAGGCGCCGTAGAGGAGGAGACCCACGGCGACCGTACCGAGCATGTAAGAGCCAAAAGGCTGATGCTGGAGGCTCTCGAGCGCCTCGCCGAGGCCGCGGGTCTCGCTCGGGTCGGACTGGTACGCGGCCAGGACCAGGAAGGCTCCGGCCACCCCGACGGCGAGGGCACGAGCGGTGGTGCCGACGCGGCCCGCGAACGTAACCCAGCGTTCCTGCGTGTCGCCCATCCGGTCCAGCTTCAGCTCGGGCAAGAACTTCGCCTCGTAGGCGGCGTAGAGCTGGTAGAGGCCGACACCGATCACGATCAGGCCGACCAACCCGACCAGGATCGGGCCGAATGGGGGTTGGAGAGCCATGGCGCTCGCCGTCATGGCGTCCTCCGAGCTGTCCTCCGCGCCGAAGATTGACTGCGCCGCGAGGAGGGCGAGTCCGCCGTGGATCACACCGCTCCCGACGTATCCGACGCGCCGCAGGATGCCGTGGGCGTCCGATCCCTTCTCGTCAGGGTCCATGATCCCTTGCACAAGCTTCCAGAGCGCGTAGCCGGCGAGGCCGGCGGCCAGGAGAGCCACCATGAGGCTCCCGAAGGGCTGCGACCCTATGCTCCGGAACGCGCTGCTCGGCCCGGTGGTCTCTCCGCCGAGCCCGAGGGCCTCGCGCAGCGCGAGAAACCCGATCACCACGTAGACCGCTCCCTTGGCCACGTAGCCGACCCTCGCGAGGCGCTCTATCCAGGGGCTGGCCTTCCTTGCCGCCCTCCCGGCGTGACGCTCGACCGACGAACCGTTCCGGGCCACGTTCCTCCTTGGTTTGAGATCACTGCGCCACACTCTACACCTGCGCCACGGAGCGCGTGGAGGTAACTCAGGCCGCTCGGATACACCTGCGTCAGGATGATAGTCTTGTGTGACGATGGATACTTTCGAGGCTGCCGTTCCGTACCTCTTGGGGAGCGTTATGATCCTCCTGGTGTGTCTCCTCTGGGTTACGGCGTTGTTGGATATCCGCAGCCAGATGCGCGAGGGAATCTCCTCGCCCAAGACGTTGGTGTTCGTGGCTGTCGTCATTTCGATCCTCACGGTTTGCCTGATCGCTACGGCAGACGCGGTCTTCATAGATAAGAGTAGCGGAACCCACAGTCCCTGGAGTGATTGGGGTATCAGGCTGGGGAGCTGATGCCGAAGCGTTGCCTAAGCGGAACGGTGCGTAGTGGTTAGATGGCCGATCCGGCCGTCGTGAGCGACGCGTACGCGGTATATTTAGCTCGTGAGGGTTGCGCTGGCGCAGATCAACACCACCGTCGGCGACGTGTGGGGGAACGCCGAGAAGGCCGCGGGCGCCCTGAAAGAGGCTGCCGGGGCCGGGGCGCAGCTCGTCGCGCTGCCGGAGCTCGCCATCACCGGTTACCCGCCCGAAGACCTCCTCATGCGGCCGACCTTCATACGGGACAACCTGCGGGCGCTCGAGGCGTTCGCCGCGGAGGTGCCCTCTGGCGTCGTCGCCGCGATAGGCTTCGTAGACCTCGACGCGGACCTCTACAACGCCTGCGCCGTCGTCTCTGGGGGCGAGATCCTGCACCGCTACCACAAGCGGTACCTGCCTAACTACGGCGTCTTCGACGAGAACCGCTACTTCCGCGAGGGCTCGGGCGCCCCCGTCCTGAAGTTGGACGGCGCGCTCGTCGGGGTGAGCATCTGCGAGGACATCTGGTACCCGGGAGGTCCAGCGCGCGAGCAGGCCCTGGCCGGCGCGGGGGTGCTCCTGAACATCTCGGCCTCGCCCTACCACCGCAGGAAGGGCGCCTTCCGCGAACGGATGCTCGGCGTGCGGGCCTCCGACTACGGCTGCTACGTCGTCTTCTGCAACCTCGTGGGCGGGCAGGACGAGCTAGTCTTCGACGGGCACTCGCTCGTCTTCGACCCGGAGGGGGATCTCATCTCCCGCGCCCGTCAGTTCGAGGAAGACCTGCTCGTCGTCGACCTCTACCCGGAGGAGGTCCTGACGCAGCGCCTCCACGAGTCCCGCCCCCGCAAGGAGAACGTCGAACGGCCCCCGGAGATCGTCAGCGTCCCGGGCCACGAGAAGACCGGCCCGGCGGAGCCGGGAGAGCACAGGATCGAGGACCTGCTCCCAGAGGAGGGCGAGGTGTTCGAGGCGCTCGTGCTGGGCCTCGGGGACTACTTCCGGAAGAACGGCTTCTCGCGCGCGGTGCTCGGGCTCTCGGGCGGGATCGACTCTTCCCTGTGCGCCGTCGTCGCCTCCCGCGCTCTGGGTCCGCAGAACGTCACCGGCGTCCTCATGCCCAGCCGTTACACCTCCGAGGCTTCCAACACCGACGCCGAAGCTATAGCCAAGAACCTTGGCATAGACACGCAGGTGGTCCCCATCGGCCCCGCCTTCGATGATTACCGGGAGATGCTCGAGGGTCCCTTCAGGGGTCTACCCGATGACACGACCGAGGAGAACATTCAGGCGCGCATCCGAGGGAACATCATCATGGCGTTCTCCAACAAGTTCGGCTGGATCGCCCTGAGCACCGGCAACAAGAGCGAGATGAGCGTCGGCTACTCCACCCTCTACGGGGACATGGCAGGCGGGTTCGCCGTCATAAAGGACGTCCCCAAGACCCTCGTCTACCGCATCTGCCGCTACGTGAACGAGACTGAAGGACGCGAGCTCGTCCCCGAATCCATCCTGACCAAGGAGCCCTCCGCCGAGCTCCGTCCCGGCCAGCGCGACGTGGACTCGCTGCCGCCCTACGAGATCCTTGACCCCATCCTCGAGGCATACATCGAGGAGGACAAGGGGGTGCGCGAGATCGTGGCGCGCGGCTTCGACGAGGAGGACGTCCGCCGCGTGATAAAGCTCGTTGACGCCGCCGAGTACAAGCGCCGCCAGGCGCCCATCGGCATCAAGGTCACCAGCCGCGCCTTCGGCCGCGACCGTCGCATGCCCATGACGAACCGCTACGCCGAACGCGGCGAAGGCAGCTAGTCAGCACGCGCCGGCTAACGCCTCCGCTTTTAGCGCGCTAATCGTAGCCGCCACCCTCGCTGTCGCCGGGACCGGGCCAGGGCGCGTAAGAGAGGCCCTCCGCGGGTACCCACGGCTCGGCGCGCGGGCCGGCCTCCTTCGTCTCCAGCCGGGCGGCGAGCTCCTCGAGGGCACTCTCCGGCAGCGACTCCTCCAGGTACGGGAACACCACCCGCTCCTCGAGCCAGATGTGCGCCTCCAGACGCTCCCCGAGCTCGCGCAGCGTCTCGACCCGCACCGTCCCGCCCACCACCTCGTCGCTGAGCCGCATTGCGAGGCCCCGGATGAGGGCGTGGTCTTCGAGCATCTCCACCACGGCGTCCCGGGTCACGTCCACTCCGTGGCGCGCCGTTACCGGCAAGAGGACTTCCTCTTCTT
>JARDZQ010000104.1 GCA_029240775.1 Rubrobacteraceae bacterium
GCCTGGGAGTAGCTACCGGTTCCGCTCCCGGCGTCCAGCACCCTCATCCGGTCCAACGGCACCGGCGCGTGGGCGAAGCATCCGACGATGATCTCGGTCCCCACGGGCTCCCGCGTCTTGTCGTAGTTCCCTGCCTTCTGCGTATAGTTCTCGTAACTGCTCATCCCAAGTCTCTACTCCCGCTCTCGTTCTCCCGAGAGAACGAGAGCCTATTCTACAAAATCGAGTAAACCCAGAATTTACCCATTGTTAACGCTTCTGTTACTCAAAAGACGATCCCCAGCCGTATACTGGGCTGCGATTTGCGTGCGGTCTCTAGGGGAGGAAAGAACCGTATGGCTTTTCGGAGCGTGGGCATCAACCTGCCGCGACTATTTCAGGAGGACATCTCCGATCTCACCAATGATCTCGAAGCGTTGAAGATCGCCGGACCGGATTTCGTGGAGGTCTGGCCGGCCCATCTGGGGGTGATCCTCGGTGGCAGCCTCGGCAACCCACGCGCCCGCCTCACCGACGACGCCGTGGCGGTCGAGAACCATCACGACCCCCGACCACTCGACCTTGCCCGCCACTAGAACTCCACGCCGTTACGCCGGGCGCACGGCCGGCACAGCTTGGCGCCGTGGAAGTACACCAGGCCGTCGTGGTGGCCCTCGTGGACGGTGACGAGCTCCCGACGAGGGTACTCGCCACGGCAGCCGGCGCACACGGCGGTTTTCGGCTTCTCGGTGGGGATGCGCGGGTGCGCTAGAATTCTCTCGTCCACAGTGTCCTCACTTCCTGTGGGCCGGGTCCCGGGGTGTTCCAGCACCGGCGGGGCCATTTCTTTATTTGACGCCCTCTATCTTACTACGTATGACTACGTTTGTCTATGAATATGCTAGAATGTTTCCGTAAACTATGGAGCTGTGGAGGTAGACGTGGCGACACTACAGGAGTTGCGGATCAACCAGGGACTCTCTCAGCGCCAGTTGGCGGACAGGGCCGGGCTGTCGCCAGGCGCAGTATGGAGGCTGGAGCACCACGGCAGCAGTCGCC
This sequence comes from Rubrobacteraceae bacterium, assembly GCA_029240775.1. GTDB lineage: Bacteria > Actinomycetota > Rubrobacteria > Rubrobacterales > Rubrobacteraceae > JALYGY01. The sequence continues at coordinate 1,039 of JARDZQ010000104.1, forward strand.
CCGCAACGCTCAAGAAGGTAGCCGACGTGCTCGGGGTACGTCCCGTAGACCTCCTCAAAGAACGGCGGTAAGACCGTGCCTACCACAAACGGCCATGGCCCCAGGCGGGCCGTCCTCTACACCCGCGTCTCCACCGACGAACAAGCTAGAAGCGGTTACTCCCTCGCCCAACAGCTAGAGGCTCTCCGAGAATACGCGAACCGGGAAGGCTACGAGGTCTTCGAGGAGGTGCAGGACCCTGGACAGAGCGGGGCGAGCCTCGAGAGGCCCGGCATGGACCGCGTTAGGGACCTTGTGGGCGCGGGCGGCGTCTCTGTGGTTCTGGCTCAGGACCGGGACCGCTTCGCCCGCGAGCCAGCCTACCATTACCTGCTCAGGCGAGAGTTCGAGGAGCACGGGACGAAGATCCGGGCCCTGAACGACCGAGGCGATGTGAGCCCGGAGGGCGAGCTCACGGACGGCATCCTCGACCAGCTCGCCAAGTTCGAACGGGCCAAGATTGCCGAGAGAACACGCCGGGGCAAGGTAAGGAAGGCGAAGGAGGGCAAGATCGTGCCGGCCAGCTCCGGTCCCACCTTCGGATTCGCCTTCAACGAAGCGAGGGACGGCTTCGTGATCCACGAGCCGCAGATGCGGGTCGTTCGCGCCATCTTCCGCATGATCGCCGAGGAACGCTTCCCCATAACCACCGTACGATGCACGTTGGAAGAGCGAGGAGTTCCTGCCCCCGGTGGCGGACGGCGGTGGTTCCGCTCCACCATCCGCAAGATCGTACAAAACGACTGCTACAGACCCCACACCCACCAGGAGGTCGCGCGATTAGTCGCCCCCGAGGTCGCCTTACGCCTCGACCCGGAGGGCCGTTACGGCGTAAACTGGTGGGGACGCAGGAAGGTCACGCAGAAGCAGGTGGCCGAGAACGGGTCCGATGGGATCAAGCGCTACCGAAAGAGCTACAATACCCTGCACAGGCCGCGCGAGGAGTGGATAGCCATACCCGTGCCGGACTCGGGTATCCCCGTCGAGGTAGTCGACCGCGCTCGTGCGGTGCTCGAGGACAACCCCAAGCCCTCCGCGGCAGGTGGACGCTTCTGGGAGCTGTCCGGCGGCGTCTTTATCTGTGGCGGCTGCGGCCACAGGATGCAGTCTGACCGCAAGCGCAGGAGCACCACCGCGGACCGCTTTCACCACTACTATAAGTGTCCTAACAGGCGGCCCCGTCCCGGCGTCGTGGGGCGGTGCCCAGGGTCCAGGAAGTCCCACAAGGCCGAGGAGGCCGAAGCGCTGGTGTGGGATTTCGTCTCGGGGCTACTCAAAGACCCGACCCGCCTGAAGGCCGGGCTCGAAAAGAAGATAGAAGCAGAACGCCTGAAAGTAGCGCGCGGCGATCCCGACCGGGAGGCTCGGGCGTGGCTCGGGCAGCTCGAAGAGATCGAAGCCAAGCGCTCGAGGTTTCAGGACATGGCCGCAGAGGGGCTCCTGACCTTCGAAGAGCTCGGGGCCAAGCTCTGCTCCCTCGAAGAGGCCCGCGAGGTGGCCGAGGAGGAGCTGGGACGCCTTCGCGCCCGCTCGGAGCGCCTCGAGGCTCTAGAGTGCGACAGGGACGCCCTACTCGCCTCGCTCCAAGGCGTCGTCCCGCAGATGCTCGACGAGCTCCCCCCGGAGGATAGAAACCGGATCTACAAGATGCTGAGCCTCAAGGTGGAGGCGATCCCCGGCGGGCCCTTGCAGCTGAGCGGGAGCTTTGCGAGGGAGGCGGGCGTGTGTACTTCCGGAACCATAGGGTGCTGGGGACCCACACCCATGTGCCCACCGCCGACGCCTCCATACTGTCCGGCGGGACAGCCTACATCTCTGACGTGGGCATGACCGGCTGCGAAGAGAGCATCATCGGCTTCGACCGGGACATCTTCCTCGGCCTGTTCCTGGGCGAGCGGCGATGGCTCCCGGTGGCGAGCCAGGGCCCGGTGCTGTTCAGCGCCGTGCTTCTGGATCTCGACGTCGAGGGCCGCAGGGCGGCGAGGATCGAGCCGGCGCTCAGGACTTGGACGCCCTAAGGCGGTCTGCGGTCAGCCATCAACCTTCCCCTTAAGCTGAATGCTGAAAGCGAGGCCTTAAGGCCGAGGCGTGCTGAAAGCTGATGGCGCGAATTGCAGAAGTTTTGACTTCTGCAATTCGCATTAGGCGGCGCCAACCCGTTTACAATAGCGGCTGTACGGGACGGTGGGGCGATCAGCAGGGGGTCTTCGTGAACCAGCAGGACATCAGGGAGTTGAGGGTGGGGGACATAATGCAGGCCGACTGGCCCACCCTCGCCCCCGACCATACCGTCGAGGACACCATCAAGCTCTTCGCCGAATCGGGCATCTCGGGCGCCCCGGTAGTGGAGGGGGATAGGCTCGTCGGGATCGTCACCGAGGGGGATCTGATCTTCCGCGACGCAGACATCAAAGCCCCGGGCTTCCTGGACATCCTCGGCGGGATCATCCCCCTGGGCAACTGGGAGGAGTACCGTGAGGAGACCCTGAAGAGCGCCGGGGTGACAGTCGCAGAGGTCATGACAAAGGAGGTCACGACGGTCACCCCGGACACTCCCCTCGCCGAGGCGGCGACGACTATGGCCGACAGGAGGGTGAAGATACTGCCGGTAGTCGAGGAGGGAAGTTTGCGCGGCGTCATCACCCGCATGGATATCCTGACCCTCCACGTCCTGAATCCCCGCCGGTAGCGCCCTTTGAGCGGCACGGCCTCTGGCGTGCGCACCCCCGGCCGTACCTGGGCCGAGATAGATCTTGGCGCCGTTCGCCACAACGTCCGCGCCCTCGAACATCGAGCCCCCGGCGCTCGCCTCATGGCCGTCGTGAAGGCCGACGCCTACGGCCACGGCGCGGTCCCGGTCTCCCGCGCGGCGCTCGAGGCCGGGGCGGACGCTTTGGCCGTCGTGACCGCCGAGGAGGGCGCCGAATTGCGACGCACCGAGATAAGGGTTCCCGTACTCGTCTTCACCGACCTCTTGCCGGACAGGCTCAGGCTCGCCGAGGAGTACAGGCTCATCGTCACGGCCCACTCGCTCGCGAGCGCTCGCCGTGTGGCCGCCCGTCCCGGCCTCGAGGCGCATCTGAAGGTGAACACTGGGATGAACCGCTGGGGCGTCGAGCCGTCGGAGGTGGGGGAGGCGCGCAGGATCCTGGGCTCCCAGCTTAAGGGCGTCTACACCCACCTGGCCTCGGCGGACCGCGACGAGGGGGAGACGCGGCGCCAGATCTCCGCCTTCGACGAGGTCCTGGCCGCGCACTCTTTCGGTGGCGCGCTGGTCCACGCTGCGAACTCGGCTGGCATCCTGTGGCACCGGCGCTCCCATTACGACTGCGTGCGGCCGGGCGTTGCCCTCTACGGCCTCCACCCTGCTGGCGACGAGGGGAGAGCGACCGACGAGGGGCTCAGGCCCGCGATGGTTCTCAAGAGCTATGTCGCCGACGTGCGACGGCTTGAGGCGGGCGATGGGGTATCCTACGGGTTGACCTTCAGGGCCGGCTCGACGACGTTCGCTGCGACGGTGCCGGTCGGGTACGCTGAGGGGTACCGGCGGGCGCTCTCGGGACGGGCCGAGGCCCTCATCCGGGGCGAGCGCAGGCCGCTCCTGGGTCGGGTCACGATGGACGCCTGCGTCTTCGAGGTGGATGGCTCGGTCGAGGTCGGGGACGAGGTCGTGCTGCTGGGTGGGCAGGGTGATGAGCGTGTCACGGCCGAGGAGCTCGGCGCGTGGGCCGGCACGATAAACTACGAGGTAACAACCGGGGTGAACCCCCGGCGCGTCGAGAGGAGCTATGAGGATGTTCGAGGACCTTAACTGGAAGTACGCCGCAAGGCGGGCGGCGGTAGTCATCGCGATCTACCTGGGACTGCTCTACATCCTGAGCCTCACCTTCCCCGAGTCCAACTTCAGGCTCGACAACCAGGCTCAGATCGTCAGCCTCCTGGTGAACGCCGTCCTGTTCTTCTTTATCTTTACCTTTGTCTACGCCATTATCGACCGGAGCCGCCGCCGACGCCTAGCCGAGATGAGCAACAAGAGCAAGCCAGCCAAGCCCTCAGGCGCGGAATCCTCGGGCCAGCTCAAGGGCCGTCCCAACCCGAACACGAGCCGCAAGAAGGCCCGCCGGAAGCGGTAGGGTTTTGGATCTCCTGGAGGCGCTCGGGCCGCCTCTGGACGTCGAGAGGCTCCTCGAGGCCGTCCCTGAGCTGGCACTCTCAAGGGGCGTCGAGCAGAGCCCGTACCATCACCTCGATACCTTCGAGCACACCCTCGAGGTCGTGCGCGGCGTGGAGCGAGAGCTGTGGGAGGAGCGCCTGGGAGCCCGCGTGCGGCCCACCGGCGTCGAGGGCCTCAGGCTCGCCGCAGCCCTCCACGACGTCGCGAAGCCCGTGACGCGCGGCGAGCTGGGGGAGAGGGTCCTCTTCGTCTCCCACGACTCTTTAGGCGCCAGGCTCGTCCGGCGGATATGCTGCAGGCTAGGGCTCTCTGCTTCCCTCACCGACATGGCCGCGACGCTCACGGCGCTCCACCTGAAGATAGGCTTCATGGAGAGCGAGCGCACTGACTATCCGCCCGGACGGCTGGCTCGGGCCGCCGGCCCCTTCGGGGAGGAGCTCGCGGTCCTGAGCTGGGCCGATCGTCTCGCCGCCCAGGGGCCGCGCCTCAAGCGCGAGCACGTCGAGCGCCACGAGGAGCTGTGCGCCAGGTTTTTGAACGCGAGCCGCGCCCTCGGTCCCCACCCCGAACCGGACTACGAAGGGCTGGCCCGGAGACTGTCGCCGGATGGCTCCGCCGACCTCGGCTACGCCGCGAGCCGGCTCAGGCTCCTCGCGGCGCGTGAGATGGGGCGGGAGATGGCACTCGAGGAGGCCGGACGGCTGATCTGAGGCTACCGTGCTGGTAGAATCGCGGCCATCGGCAAACCGGCTCCAGGGTGCCGGGGGAGGTAAGGCTTTGGGCATAAAACGGGCGAAGAGGGATCGTTGGATCCTGGGCGTCTGCGGCGGCGTGGCTCACACCTACGGGTGGAGCTCTAACATGGTGCGACTTGCGACGGCGGTGATCGCCGTGATCATCCCCGGCCCGAGCACGCTGCTCGCGTTCGTGATCTACTTGCTTCTCGGCGCTATCCTGCCCGAGAGCGAGGAGTTCTAACGCTTGGACTTCGCTGAGGCCCAGAAGGAGGCCCTGGGCTGCACGAAGTGCGGCCTCTGCCACTCTAGAACCCAGGTCGTCTTCGGCGAGGGCCCCCTGAACGCCGAGCTGTTCGTCGTAGGTGAGGCGCCCGGCTTCAACGAGGATAAGGAGGGCAAGCCTTTCCGCGGGGCCTCCGGGATGCTTCTCGAACGCCTGCTCTCCTCGGTCGGACTCGACCGCGAGAGGGTCTACCTGACCACCCTGAACAAGTGCCGACCGCCAGGGTCGCCGCCCCGGTCGCCGAAGCCCTCCGAGGTGAGCGCCTGCCGGCCCTACGTGGTAGCCCAGCTCGCCGCGGTGGACCCCAAGGTAGTGGTCGCGATGGGGGACCTCGCGAGCCGCGTCCTCACGGGCAGGAAGGAGGCGGTCGCG
>JARDZQ010000105.1 GCA_029240775.1 Rubrobacteraceae bacterium
TACATCGAGAAAGTACTCAGGGACCTCTCCCTGTGGGACAAGAGGGACAGCAAGATCATGACGCTCTCCGGCGGCATGAAGCGCCGCGTCATGATTGCGAAGGCCCTCTCGCACGAACCGAAAATCCTCTTTCTCGACGAGCCGACGGCGGGCGTCGACGTCGAGTTGAGACGGGAGATGTGGCAGATGGTGCGCTCGTTGCGCGCCCGGGGCGTGACCATCATCCTGACCACCCATTACATCGTCGAGGCCGAGGAGATGGCCGACCGGATCGGCGTGATCAACAACGGGGAGATCATCCTGGTCGAGGAGAAGGCCGAGCTTATGCGCGAGCTCGGCAAGAAAGAACTGACGCTCCAGCTGCACAGCAGGCTCGACGAGGTCCCGGGCCAGCTCGCCGGCTACCGCCTGGAGCTCGCGCAAGATGGCACTGAGCTGGTCTACACCTACGACAGGCAGACAGAACGAACGGACATCACCGCCCTGCTCGCGGACCTCAACGCAGCCGGCATCGAGTTCAACGATCTCCAAACCAGACAGAGCTCGCTGGAAGAGATCTTCGTAGATCTGGTAAAGGAGGGACGGTGAACCTTTACGCGATCCGCGCTATCTACAAGTTCGAGATGGCGAGAACCTTCCGTACGTTGCTGCAGAGCATCGTCTCGCCCGTCCTCTCGACGTCACTCTACTTCGTCGTCTTCGGCGCGGCGATCGGCTCGCGTATCACCGACGTCGACGGTGTCAGCTACGGCGCCTTCATCGTGCCAGGCCTGATCATGCTCTCCCTGCTCACGCAGAGCATCTCCAACGCCTCGTTCGGCATCTTCTTCCCCAAGTTCACAGGCACCATATACGAGGTCCTCTCGGCACCCATCTCCTACATCGAGATCGTCATCGGCTACGTCGGGGCAGCCGCCACAAAGTCGATCGTCATCGGCCTCATCATCCTGGGCACCTCGGGCCTGTTCGTGCCGATCGAGATCGCGCACCCGCTGTGGATGCTCTCCTTCCTCGTGCTAACGGCCGTGACCTTCTGCCTCTTCGGCTTTATCCTGGGCATCTGGGCCGACGGCTTCGAGAAACTCCAGCTTGTGCCGTTCCTCATCGTAACTCCCCTGGTCTTCCTCGGCGGCAGCTTCTACTCCGTCGAGATGCTGCCGCCTTTCTGGCAGACGGCCAGCCTGTTCAACCCGGTCGTTTACCTGATCAGCGCTTTCCGCTGGAGCTTCTACGGGATAGCCGACGTGAGCGTCGGCGTGAGCCTGGCCATGACGGTCTGCTTTCTGGCCGCATGTCTTGCGACTGTGTGGTGGATCTTCAAGACAGGGTATCGGATCAAGACGTAACCCCTGTAGACAGGCGACCATTTCCGGTGCGGTGGTTCCGTCGGCTTGGCTCAAGACTCATGCCGGCGGCTGAGGAATCGTGGCAGCTTATGATCGAGCCGTAACATCAGTCTCGGTCACAGAGGTGCCAGCGAACCCCTGGTTTTCAGCTGAATAGACGCGGGAGCTCAGAGGCACTCAGCCCTTGGAGCTGCGCGCTTTCCCCTTCCGGCTCAGGTCGGCCAGCCGCCGCGCAGCGAGACGGAGCCTTGCGCTGAAATGCAGCTTCCGTTACTGTATGAGCGGGTGGAGAAAGCCTTTGAGCGTTTCATAAAGTTAGATGATCAAACGAGCATAAAATGTCGTTAAAACGCGCGAACTTACCGGAGCGGCGCCAGCAGCGGATAGCGCAGCTCGTCCGCGAGACGGGGAGTGTCACGGTGGTGGCGCTAGAGACGGAGTTTGGTGTCTCCCCGGCCACCGTGCGGCGAGATCTGGCCGAACTGGAGAGACAGGGTAAGGTCAGGAGGACTCACGGTGGAGCGGTCATGCCGGGGTTGGCGCAGCACGAGGACTCCTTCCAGCAGCGGCTGGGTGAGGCGGTGGAGGCTAAGAAGCGGCTGGCCCGTGCGGCTTCGGCGCTCCTGGAGGCTGAAGAGAGTGCGTTCATCGACTCATCGACCACGGCATACTACGCGGTGCAGCGCATGTTGGCCGATGCGTCGAACGTCACCTTTCTGACCGGTCTGCTACCGGTCATGGACCTTTTCTCCACCGCCGATCCGTCCGCCGTGAGCATGGTGGGGTTCGGGGGGATCTTCAGGCCGCTCACGCTCTCGTTTGTAGGGCCCTGCACCATTCGCATGATCGAGTCTTATTGGGCGGACAGGACCTTCTTCAGCGTCAAAGGGATCACCCCCGAGGGGCAGCTCACGGAGGCCAATCCGCTGGAGGCTGAGGTCAAGCGCGCCATGATCCGTCAGGCGACCAGTCCCGTGTTGCTGGTGGACGGCAGGAAGTTCGGGCGCCGGGGTCTGAGCGTCATAACCGACGTCCGCGAGGTTGCGCTGGTGCTGGCGGCCGATGCCTCTGAGGACAGGATGGCGGCCCTGGCCGAGGCCGGCGTGGAGGTGCGGCGTGTGTAGGAGCCTCCCATGAGCGAGGGCGCCAGAGTATGGCTCGTGCCGGACGGGTTCATCCCGGAGGGGAGCATGGGAGCACAGGAGAGCCACGAGGCGATTTGCGTGCTCAACACGTCGGCGGAGCAGGCGCGGCTCTCCATCTCCTTCTACTTCGAGGACCGGGACCCAGTCAAGGACGCCATGGTGATCGTTCCACCAGAACGTACCCGGCACATACGGACGGACAGGATCGATGGCGTCGAGATCCCGCGCGGCGTACCGTACGCGGTCCGAATAGAATCGAGCGTACCCGTTACGGTCCAGTGCTCCCGGATGGACACCACCCAACCGGCTCTCTCGCTCATGACCGCCATGGCCTACCCGGTCGGGGCCCCAGGGTTCAGGGAAGGATAAGAGATGCCGCAGTTCGGAGCGCACGCATTCATCTGGGCGGGAGAATGGACGCCCGAGGGGGCCGAGAAGGTGATCCGGGGTGCCTCCGAGGCCGGGCTGGATTTCGTGGAGATACCTCTGTTGCACCCCGAGAGCATGGACGTGTCCGGGACGAGGGACTTGCTGGATCGCTACGGGATCGGGTGCACCTGTTCGCTTGGATTGCCCGAAGCGGCGCACCTTCCCTTCGCTCCCGACGCGGCCGAAACGTTTCTCCAGAAGGCGGTGGACGTTACGGCTGCGCTCGGGTCCGACGCGCTTTCGGGAGCGATCTACACCCATCTGGGCACCCTGACCCGCAAGCCGCCAACCGAAGAAGAGCTCGCCAAGATAGCATGGGTCATCAAGAGCGTGGCGCGTTACGCGGCACAGCAGGACGTCTCGCTCGGCATAGAGGCCATCAACCGCTACGAGACCTACCTGATCAACCTCGCCTCGCAGGCCGACGAGATGTTGAGCCGGATCGACGAAGCCAACGTGTTCGTTCACCTGGACACCTACCACATGAACATCGAGGAGAAGGGTTTCTACGATCCGATAGTCGCCACCGGGCCCAGGATGCAATACATCCATCTCTCGGAATCCGACCGGGGAACGCCCGGTACGGGCAACGTGCGCTGGGACGACGTCTTCCGGGGCCTGAAGGCCATAGAGTACGACGGGCGGCTGGTAATGGAGTCCTTCGCGGCGGTCAACGAGGACATCATAGGCGCCACGGCCCTATGGCGAGACGTGGTCGGCGATCCGCAAGCCCTAATAACCGATGGGCTGACCTTTTTGCGTGACAAAGCAGCCGAGCACGGCCTCCTTGAGGACCAGCCCGAGCCTCCTCGGGCTGGGTGGTAGTGACTATGGAAACCGCATACTTGGCGGTGGATCTGGGAGCGGAGAGTGGGCGCGCTGTACTGGGGCGTTTCGACGGCGAACGGATAACCCTCGAGGAAGTTCACCGCTTTCCGAACATGCCCATCCGGCTACCGGATGGTCTGCACTGGGACGTGTTGGGGATCGTCAGGGAGGTCAAAGACGGGATCGCCAAAGCGACCAGGAACGGCAGGCGGATTGAGAGCCTCGGGGTCGACGCCTGGGGTGTAGACTTCGCCCTCCTCGACCGTGACGGCTGCCTGATCTCCAACCCGTACCACTATCGCGACCCCCGCACCGAAGGCATGGAGGAGAGGGCCCTTGATCGGATGCCCAAAGAGGAGATATACGGGATTACGGGCATCCAGTTCATGCCGATAAACACCCTCTACCAGCTTCTGGCGATGGAGGGTTCGCCTCTTCTCCAAGCGGCGCAAACGCTGCTCCTGATCCCCGACCTCATAAGCTACTGGCTCACCGGCGAGAAAGCCTGCGAGTTCACCGCCGCCAGCACCACCCAGCTCTGTGACGCGCGCTCCGGCGGTTGGGCCCGTGACCTTGTGGAGAAGATGCGCTTTCCCGGCCACATCTTTGGCGAGATCGTCCCGCCGGGTACCCGACTCGGTCCCCTGTTGCCCGAGGTCGCCGAAGAGACAGGAGCGAAGGAAGGATTGTCCGTTACGGCTGTCGCCTCCCACGATACCGCCTCCGCCGTGGTCGCTGTCCCCGCCGAGAGCGAGGATTTCGCCTATATCTCCAGCGGCACCTGGTCCCTAGTAGGCGTGGAACTGCCGAAGCCCGCCATAGCGCCGGAGGGCCTGCACGCCAACTTTACCAACGAGGGAGGCTTCGGCGGCACGACGCGATTTCTGAAGAACGTCATGGGTCTCTGGCTTCTGCAGGAGTGCCGGCGCACCTGGGCCCGCGAAGGGCGCGAATACTCCTACGAAGAGCTGACCCGCCTCGCGCAGGCGGTGCCGGCCGCTGGTCCCCTGCTGGACCCGGATCATCCCGCCTTTCTCCCTCCGGGGGATATGCCCGGACGCATCCGCCGCTTCTGCCGGGAGACGCGCCAGAGTCCACCCGGGGAGCCGGGGGAGGTCGTGCGGTGCGTGCTCGAAAGCCTGGCGCTCAAGTACCGGTGGGTGTTGGAGCGGGCCGAGGAGATAACCGGGCGGCGCGCCGAAGTTATCCACGTGGTGGGGGGCGGGGTGCGAAACACGCTCCTGTGCCAACTCACGGCGGACGCAACGGGAAGGCCCGTACGGGCTGGGCCGGTGGAAGCCACGGCTCTGGGCAATCTGATGGTTCAGGCTTACGCCCGGGGATACCTGGGTTCACTGGAGGAGATCCGGGCCGCCGTGCGAGGCTCCTCCGTAGAGGTGCACGACTATCAGCCGATGGGTAGCGCGGACGAGTGGTACGAAGCTTATGAGAAGTTGCCGAAGGTTATGGACGCTGCTGCACAACTGGACACGGAAGGGGCAAGTCTTGAGTAGGTGGGGAGGGAGAGATGGAGAACCGGGTGGTAAACATCTGGAGAACGTCGGGGAGGTTCAGGCGTTATGAGCCTATCCGACGAACCCGGAGCTGAAAGAGCTGCTACGGTCGCTGAAGAACCAGCTATCTTCCGCCTTCAGAACGTAACCAAACGCTTCGGCGGCGTGACGGCCGTAGAAGACGTGGATTTCGACCTGCGGGCCGGTGAGGTCCACGCCCTGGTGGGCGAAAACGGCGCCGGCAAGAGCACGCTCATGAAGATAGTTCACGGCCTCTACACGCCCGATGTGGGAACGCTGGAGGTGGGCGGGGAGGCCGTCGAGTTCTCCTCACCGCGCGATGCCGAGGCTGCCGGCATCGCCATGATTCCGCAAGAGCTGGATCTGTTCCCGGAGCTCTCGGTTACGGAGAACCTGTTTGTGGGTCGCCACCGCCCCCGCACGCGCTGGGGCACCCTGGATCGGGCTGCCATGCGGGCCCAGGCCCGCGAGCGGTTGAGGTCCCTCGGGGTCGATCTGGACGTCACCACCGACGTCAAGGGGCTCTCTGCGGCCAACCAGCAGATCGTAGCCATCGCGCGGGCTCTCGTGGGTGAGGCCAGGGCCGTGGTCATGGACGAGCCGACCGCGTCCCTGACCGAACGGGAGGTCCAACAGCTCTTCAGGATCGTCTCTGACCTGACCTCCGGTGGCGTGGGCGTGGTCTACATCTCGCACCGCCTGGAGGAGATCTTCACGATCTCCGACCGCATCACCGTACTGCGCGATGGGCATCACATCACCACCGCGCCGGCCTCCGACCTCGACGCCGAGGAGCTGGTCCGCCTCATGGTGGGACGACCCTTGAACGAGCTGTTCACCCGGAGCCCACACAGCTCGGGCGAGGTGGCCCTTGAGGTACGTGGCCTTAGCAGAGCCGGCGAGTTCGAAGACGTAGATCTCGTTGTGCGCCGGAGTGAGATCGTGGGGCTGTCCGGGCTCGTCGGGGCCGGCCGCAGCGAAGTGGCTCAGTGCATCTTCGGCATCCGATCGCCAGAGTCCGGTGAGATACGGATCGACGGCGAGGATGTCCAGATACGCTCGCCCCAGGCAGCTATGGAGCGGGGCATATTCTACGTGCCCGAGGAGAGGCGCTCGCAGGGGCTCATCCTGCCGTTCTCCATAAAGAACAACATTACCTTGAGCATCCTGGACCGGATCTCCCGGTTCGGGTTCGTGCCTAGGACGGAGCGGCAGACGGCCGACCGGTTCGCCAAGGATCTCTCTATTCGGGGGGCCAGAATGTCCGATCCTGTCAGCCGCCTCTCGGGGGGCAACCAGCAGAAGGTGGTCTTGGCGAAGTCGCTAGCCCGCGAGCCG
>JARDZQ010000106.1 GCA_029240775.1 Rubrobacteraceae bacterium
GCGGGGCGGACATGGTTTTCGTCACCGCCGGCAAGGGCGGCGGCACGGGCACGGGGGCTGCTCCTGTTGTTGCGAAGATAGCCAGGGACTCGGGAGCCTTGACGGTCGGGGTCGTTACCAGGCCGTTCGCGTTCGAGGGGCGACGGCGCGCTACGTACGCCGAGGAGGGGATCAAGCGTCTCAAGGAGAACGTGGACGCCTTGATCATCATCCCCAACGACAGGCTCTTGCAGGTGGCCGAGAAGCGCACCAGCATGATGGACGCCTTCAAGATGGCCGACGACATTCTGAGGAAAGGTGTCCAGGGCATCACCGACCTGATCACGGTTCCCGGCCTGATAAACCTGGACTTCGCCGATGTGCGCACGATCATGCACGACTCCGGCTCCGCGCTCATGGGCATCGGGGAGTCGAGCAGCGAGAACAGGGGAGCAGAGGCCGCGAAGCTAGCGATCTCCAGCCCGCTGCTGGAGGCGAGCATCGAGGGGGCGACGGGCATCATCCTCAACATCACGGGTGGGAGCGAGCTCGGGCTCTTCGAGGTCAACGAGGCAGCGGAGATCGTCCACAACGCCGCCCACCAGGACGCTAACCTGATCTTCGGCGCCGTGATCGACGAGTCCTATGGGGACCAGGTTACGGTCACGGTGATAGCCACGGGCTTCGACCAGCGCCTGGCGAACCAGCGGCGCACGGAGCGTCCGGCTGTTGAGCAGCGCGAGGAGGAGGAGGTCGCGCCTGCCGGGCCGGCTGCCCCTGAGGGCGACGTACTGGACATCCCGGCCTTCCTGCGCCGCCGGTAGCCCACCCCTAGGGCGTGAGCCGGGACCGTTTCGTTCTCGAACGCACCAGTCCCGGCGTTACCCACGCCGCGGACGGCGGCGCCGTCTACGTTGCGCCCGACCCCGAGCCTCGGGGGGCCAGGGTCTGGTTCTTCACGCGGCTTGGCGGCGTCTCGGAGGAGCCGTACGACAGCCTGAACGTCTCGACGAAGGTGGGCGACCGCGCCACGGCGGTCGAGGAGAACATCTCCCTGATAAGGCGGGCGATGGGCGGAAGAAGCTCTGCGTGGGTGCGCCAGGTCGCGGGAGACGGCGTGGTGCGCGTGTCCGAGGCCGGGTTCGCGGGGGAGGCTGACGCCCTCGTCACCTCCGAGCGACATCTTTGCCTCGCCGTCGCGGTAGCGGACTGCGTGCCCGTCGCGCTCGTCGGAGAACGCGGCGTGGCGATGGTCCACTCCGGCTGGCGCGGGACGCTCGCGGGGATCGCGGGCAAGGCGTTGCGGAGCATCGGCGAGGAGGGCGTGAGGGCTTACGTCGGGCCAAGCATCCGCGGGTGTTGCTACGAGGTTTCGCAAGAGCTGGCGGAGGGGTTCGAGGCGAGGTTCGGGGAGGGTGTGGTCTCCGGACGCTACCTCTCGCTGCCGGCGGCGATAAAGGTGGATCTCGAGCGGACGGGGGTAGGGGAGATCCACGACCTCGGGCTGTGCAGCGGGTGTCGCCCCGACCTCTTCTACTCCCACCGCAAGCAGGGTCCCCTTACGGGCCGGAACCTGGCTGCCGTGGCGATGGTGGCGCTGTGACTGCGAGGACTTCGGCGGCCATCCGGGACAACCTCGCGCGCGTGCGCGAAGAGGTAGAGGCGGCGCTGGAGCGCGGCGGGCGGGGGCCGGGGGAGGCGCGGGTTCTCGTCGCCAGCAAGTACTACGATGTGGACCAGATCTCCGCGCTCGCCGAGACCGGTGCCGACCTGCTCGGCGAGAACCGGGCGGACGACCTCGTCCGCAAGCAGGAGATCTTCGGCGACCGCTTTGAGTGGCACTTCATCGGCCACCTGCAGAGCAGGAAGGCGAAGACAGTGGTTCCGAGGGTGAGCCTCATCCACTCTGTAGACTCGATCAAGCTGGTAGAGGAGCTCGCCAAACGCGCGCCTGAGGGAGGCACAGTCGAGATCCTGGTGCAGGTCAACGTGAGCGGCGAGGAGAGCAAGTACGGCGTCGCCGAGGGCGAGGTCGAGGCGTTGCTGGAGGCGGCCGCGCAGACCGGAGGGCTGGTCCTCGCCAGGGGGTTCATGACCCTCGCGCCGCTGGTTGAAGACCCCGAGGATGTACGCTATGTTTTCGCGAAACTTCGAGCGATTCGTGATAGTCTAAGGCAGAGTTGGAGCCCGCACTTCGATCTCTCCGAACTCTCAATGGGGATGAGCGGTGATTTCGCGGTAGCGGTCGAAGAGGGAGCCACCTTGGTGAGAATCGGGCGAGTGCTACTCGAGGAGGATGGCCCGTAAGGAGGCAGGATGGGAGTTAGGGATCGTCTGGAGCGGGTCGCGGCCTGGTTCGGCTTCGGCATCGACGACGATGATTACTACGAAGACGAAGAGGAAGAGGAGCGCCGCTACGGTAAGGACCCCTACGCGAACGGGGCGAACAGCGACGAGCCGAGCCCCGCAGTGCGCCGCCTCGGTCGGGCGGAGCGCTCCTCTGCCTTCGGCACCTCCCTTGGGGACCTCTTCGGCAGCGAGGGCCCCAGCAGGAGGGAGAGCTACGCGCAGCACAACCAGCCGCCGCACCTGCGCGCCGTCCCCGACCAGCGACCCACGCGGGTGAGCGTGCTCGAGCCCTCCAGCTTCAACGACGCCCAGTCCCTGGCCGACCGCTTCAAGCGCCAGCAGCCCGTCATCCTGAACCTTCAGAACGTCGACGGCGACCTGAGTCGTAGGATGGTAGATTTCTGCTCGGGGCTCACCTACGCGCTCGACGGGAACATCCAGAGCGTCGCCAGCCGGGTCTTCCTCCTGACACCGCGCAACGTCGAGGTGAGCGCCGAGGAGCGCAAGCGCATCGCCGAGCGGGCGTTCTTCAACCAGCTCTGATTCTTGGAGAAGGTCGGGATAATCGGGGCGGGTAAGATCGGCGGCTCACTCCTGGTGCGCCTCGCCGAGTCCGATGGCTTCGACCTCGCCGTGAGCGACATCCACCCCGAACAGCTCGAGCCGTACAGGAGCTACGGGGTCCACACCACCTCCTCGAACCAGGAGCTCGCCGAGCGGAGCGACCTCATAGTCGCCGCCGTGAAGCCCTGGGACGTCGCGCAGGTCCTGGGCGAGGTCTCCCCGGTATTCGAGGGTACGGGCAAGGCGCTCGTGAGTGTCGCCGCGGGGGTCTCAATCTCCAGTATCTCCGAGAAGCTGCCGCCGGGGACGGCGGTACTCCGTGTGATGCCGAACGTGTGCGCCTCGGTAGGCCTCGGCTCGGCTGTCGTGACGACCAACGAGCCCGGACGTGAGGCGCTACCGACGGTTATAGACATCTTCCGGCACGTCGGCGACGTGATGGAGCTGCCCGAGCGCCTCTTCGACGCGGCGACCGCACTGCACGGCTCCGGGCCAGCGTACGTCGCTCTCTTCGCCGACGCTCTCATACAGGCCGGTGTGAGGGAGGGCATCCCGCGCGACGTGGCGCGCAGGCTGGTCGTCGAGACGATAGGAGGTACGGCGGTTCTCCTCAAGGACCGGAGCGCCCACCAGGTACGCGACGAGGTCATGACGCCCGGCGGGACCACGGCCGCGGCCTTCGTCGCAATGGAGAAGGCGGGCTTCGTCGCGGCGGTCTACGACGGGGTCAACGCGGCTACACAGCGGGCGCGGGGGCTCGGCGGATGAGCGTGGCGTTGCTGTTGCAGGATTTCGCGTACAGCATCGCCGGGCTCCTCTCGGCCGTCGTCAACTACGCCTACTACATCCTCTTTGGGGCGATCATCGCCTCCATCCTCTTCTCCTGGTTCCCGTCCTACCCATCGAGCGGGTTCTTCCAGGCGATCTACGACGCCGTGCGCGCGATCACGAACCCCATATTGTGGCCCATCCGGAGCCGCATCCCGATGCTCAGGCTCGGGGGCTTCGGGATCGACCTCTCCCCGATCATCGCGATCTTCGGCCTGAGCATCGCGCGTAGTTTGTTGCTAATAGTAATCAGCGAGTTCATAGGACCTGTAACGGGGTGATTTTCTATGCCGATTAGACCGATAGACGTGAGGCGCAAGGAGTTCCGGAATGGCTTCCGCGGCTACGACGCCAACCAGGTAGACGACTTCCTGGACGCGGTGGCCGACGAGTTCGAGCGCACCTACACGGAGAACGCCCGGCTGCGGGAGGAGATCTCGAGCCTGCGCGAGAGGTTGCAGCAGTTCGAGGAGCTGGAGGGTTCGATCCGCTCGGCCCTCGTGCACGCCGAGCAAGCGGCGAACGACCTGCGCCGCACCGCGACCTGGGAGGCCGAGGACGTACGCAAGAGTGCGGCCCGCGAGGCGGACCTGACGGTCCGCGAGGCGCAGGCCCGTGCGCACCAGATGCTCGCCGAGTCCTCGGCGCGCGTCGAGCGGATCCAGGAGTCCTACGAGGCCCTCCAGGAGGCCAAGAGGACCTTCACGAACGACTTCCGCCAGCTCCTGAAGACCTACACGGAAGTGATGGACAGCATGGAGATCTCCTCCGCCAGGGAGATCGAAGCCTCCCTGCGCGAGCGGCTAGACACCGAGTCTATCGCCGTCGCGCGCGAGGCCGCAAGCCACGAGAGCGCCGAGCACACCGCCCCGGAGCCGGAAGATACCCAGCGAATCGACGCCGAGCCTACAGAGGGTGTCGTCGCCGAAGCGGCCTCGGCAGAAGACGACGCAGCGACGCAGAGCATCGAGCCAGAGACCGCAGAGCCAGCGCCGGGGGAGATCGCCGAGCTGGAGGCCACGGAGCCGGAGATAGAATCCTCGACCTCGGAGGAGCCTCCCGCCCAGACCTTCACCGGGGACCTCGGTGCCGCACCCGAGCCCCGCGAAGAGCCCGCAGCCGTGGACGAGCTTGCGCGGACCGACGAACCCGCCGCGGAGGAGGTGGACAGCGAGGAGCCGACGCTGGCGGAGGAGAGGAGCTCCGAGAACTTCTTCGACCGCGAAGGGGGCGGGGGATCCTCCCAGGAAGGCGAGAGCGAAAGCCGCATCTTTCGCGCCAGCCGCTTTCTGCGCCGGCGTGAGTAAGGGGCCCGTCACCGCAACGAAGGAGGGGACCCTCCTCAACTTGAGGGTCTCGCCCGGGGCGAAGCGGACCGAGATCGAGGGCCCCTACGGCGAGAACGCAATCAAGTTGAGAGCCTCCTCACCTCCCGTAAACGGCAGGGCGAACGCGGAGGTCGAGCGTGTTCTGGCCATCCTGCTCGACGTCCCACTCTCCGCCGTCTCCGTGGTACGGGGCGCCTCGAGCAGGGACAAGACAGTCCTCGTGCGCGGCCTAGAACCAGCCGAAACCCGGAAGGCCCTGGCTGCCCACCTCGGATAATCCGTGCCCCTGCACACCTTCGAAGTAGACCCCTCCGAGGCCGGAGAACGTCTCGACCGGCTGGCCGCCCGCCGTCTCGACACCAGCCGTAGCAATATTCAACGCATAATACACGAAGGCTCATTGCGCCTTGATGGTGAGGAGGCCCTTGCGTCGTACAGGGTACGGGGAGGGGAGCGCGTCGAGGCGCGGCTCCCGGACGGGGAGCTCGCGCCGGAGGAGATCCCCGTACCTCTCGTCTTCGAGGACGAGTTTCTGGTAGTCGTGGACAAGCCGGCTGGGCTGGTCGTGCATCCGGGCGCGGGAAACCCGTCCGGGACGCTCGTCAACGCGCTGCTCGGGAGAGGAATTGCGGGGGGTGAGGACCCGGCCCGGCCCGGGATCGTCCACCGCCTCGACAGGGATACCTCGGGGCTCATGGTCGTCGCGAAGGGAGAGCCGGCGTACTCGAGGCTTGTAGAGATGATGGCCGGGCGAACGGTTCGGCGCGGTTACCGGGCAGTCGTCGTGGGAGAGGGGCTGCCGGAGACGGGGACCGTAGACTCGCCGGTGGGAAGAGACCCGGACAATCCGACCCTGATGACTGCGGGCGTGGGCAGGCCCGCCGTCACCCACTTCGAGGTTGTACGGCAGGCCGCGGGTCATACGATGCTAATGGTACGGCTCGAGACGGGGAGGACGCACCAGATCCGGGTCCATCTCTCGGCCATCGGGCACCCCGTCTACGCTGACCCGCTCTACGGCGGAGCGGTCCCGGGTAGGCGCCTCTGGCTCCATGCCGAGCGCCTGTCTTTCGTCCATCCCGTGAGTGGGGAAGGAATGGATTTCGAGTCGTCCGTGCCGGAAGACCTGCGGGAAGTGGCGGCGGAGTTGAGTCTGGGGTGAGAGATCGAGAACTCCAACTTTTAGTTCGTTCCTTGTCCCCATGGCTCGTTAACCCACCGGGCTTTTCGGTCGGTTCCGGAACAGAGTCCTCGGAAGTCTGTCGAAAATAGCTCATTGGGGGGATTCGCCCCATCAGGGCGATGAGCACACTACATCCACAGCTACTTGCGAGGTGCAGCGTAATCGCCCGCCAAAACACAAGGTACAGGAGCAGGCAGAGTGAACGGCATCGCGCTACACAAGGCGATGTGAGTGGCCAGTGCGGGTTCTTGTGGCCAATCCTGCCCACGCGGATACCTCCTTTACCGTCAATCGCACGGGCTATGAATCGGAACCGGTCGCGAACCGGGCTAACGGTGTGTGCGATGCGCTCCCTTCTACGACGGGGAATCAGTGCTC
>JARDZQ010000107.1 GCA_029240775.1 Rubrobacteraceae bacterium
CGTTCAACGTCAAGACCCGCAGACGCATTTCGCAATAGAAGTGCATGGCGAAGCCACCGGCGGCATCGGGCTCGAGATAGGGAGCGATATCGAGCGCCGTTCGGCGGAGATCGGTTACTGGCTCGGAGAAGCCTTCTGGGGGAAAGGGATCACCACCGCTGCTGTACGGGCCGTGAGCGGCTACGGGTTCGAAGCGTTGAACCTCAAGCGCATCTTCGCCGTTCCTTTTGCGAGCAGTTCTGCGTCGATACGCGTCCTGGAGAAATGCGGCTACGTCCGCGAGGGGATAATGCGCCGGAGTGCGATCAAAGAGGGTGTCGTACTCAACCAAGTCCTTTACGCCCTGACTGATCGGGACTTGTCGCGTACGCCGTCCGTGGCCTGACCAAGTGCTGCGGTGCTAAGAGCGAAGCCACATGGGTCAACGTCATCGCGAGCCGCTGTAGAACCCCAAGAACGTCAAAACGACTTCCCCACAGACTCGTACATTCTGAAAAACCCGCTCTAGTCCCCGCTCCCGCGGTAGCGCAGCGGCAAGACGAACCACAGCAACACGAAAACCAGCGTCACGAGGGCCGTTGTGACGATCGCGGCTGTCAAACCGAACATCAGGTCGGTGATGACGAACAATACCCCCACCATCGCCGGTACGAGGACGGCCAGCCCGAGGATCGCGAGCAGGTTGCCCATCTGTACCCGCTGTTCTCTCACACCCTGACGGAAGAGAAGCCGGTGGTGGGAGTACGGAGCTATCAGGAGCGCGGTCGCCACCGCGGTACACAGCAGCGTAGCGAAGAAGACCCTCATCTGCAGGCTGTCCAGCCTGGTAAATCCCTGGCTGAAAGGCACCGTCAGCAGGAAGGCAAACAGCACCTGTACGCCCGGTATCACGATCCGCAGCTCCTGGAGCAGCTCGATCAGCTCGCGCGCAGTCCGCTCGTGCGGGTCTTCCCCCGTCTTCTCCGGCTTCTCGCTCATCGCCATCCCACCCCAGAAGGATTTGACACAGACTTTACACAAACCGCCCTACGCAAGCTTGACGCCGGGGTCCCGCCGTAGCCAGCTCAGCCGGTCGCGGAGCTCGCGCTGCGTATCCCGGGCACCGCGTCGGGGGAAATGAGCCCTATCGAGGCAGCGTGTTCGGCGGCGGCTGCGGTGTCGGGAACTAGCACCATCTCCGTACCGAGGGAGCGCGCCTCGCCGGCTATCGCGTGCACCTGGGCGTCGCGCTCGCCGCTCGTCACGTCCCGGATGTAGATCGCAGGTATGCGCCCGCGGTACTCGCGCGCGGCCTGGAGATAGATCTCCGGGTCCTCCTCCCCCGAGTCTCCGATCAGGACGAACGGAAGATCCGGATATGTGCGCAAGAGGGAGCGTATGATCCCGAGCTTGTGCGTCCTGTGTTTGCCCAGGACGGAGGGGCTCCAGTCTTTGAGGAAGAGCGGGCCCTCGGGGACGCCGTGAACGTCCAGGAAGTCCTCCAGCACGTCGTAGATATTCCAGGGACTGCTCGAGACGTAGAAGATCGGGTTGTGCACCCGGCCCTCTTTACCGCGCCGCAGGGCCTCGTAGAAGGCGCTCACGCCCTCGAATGGCAGCCGCGTGTGCGCGTTATTGAGCAGTACGATCCAGGTCATCTTCAACACGTTCGTCGCGCTCGAGCGCACCACCGTATCGTCGATGTCGCTTATGACGCCGAAGTCCGCGCCCGTCGGCACCAGAACCTGTCCGGTGGACCGCACGGGCCCTCCGCCCGGCGACCCCGGGTGCAGCAGCTCCAGCTCCACCGGTTGCCACCTGGTCGGTCCCGCGAGCGGCTCCGGCAACTCGAAGCGAACCTCGAAGAAACCCTCTTCGTCGGCCTTGGTCTCGACTTGGAGATCCTCGAAACAGGCCAACACCTGCGCGAGCGGGACCTCGTCGCTCGCGAAGCGTCGGGCCATGTTGCGCAGATTGCCCCACGGGGTGTGGTGCTGGCCCGAGCGGGTGATGCCCCGCTCCTCCAGGACCCGGCCCTTCAGGAAGAGCTCGCGCGACGTGCCGTGACCACGGTACGGCAGGATCTCGAAAGGGTCGAGCAGCCCCAGCCGCCGCTTCGCCTCGAACCTGAGCCGGTCGAAATGCTGCTCGACGGCGTTCGCCGCGGTCAACAGAGCCTGCCTGCGACCAGTCAACGCAACCTCACCACGAGGTCAGTCGGCGGTAGATCACGCACCAGCCTGGCTACCCCGGCAGGAACTTGACCCGTCTCTGCTCCACCTCGCGGATCTTCACCTGCTCGATGCTCGACCACGGCAGGAACGAGTAGCCCTCGGAGTCCGCGTCGGGTTCGCGCACATCCAGTAGCAAGCCCGCTTCCTCCCGGTCGCAGACGACACCGGTGATCTCACGCCCGCTCCAGGTGGCCACCGAGACATCAGTGCCTTTTTTCAGGGCGTCGGAGACCTTAGGGGCCTGAGCAAGCCACTCCTGAGAGACCACTTCAGATCTCCTCTCGCCGTTCTGATCTCCCGTCATGCCCTGTATTTACCACACCAGGTCCGGGCTCACACAATCTACCGGCTCCGAGGGATGATACGCTCGAGGTGGCACCATGGGATCATCCGCCGCTCCGAGGGGGGAAGCCGACCCAGTGAGGCCTGCGCAGGGGCGGTTCGCGAACCGCCCCTGCGCAAACTCTTTCACTTACCGTTCGGCATAAGGACGCCGAGGTGGTCGTAGGCTCGACGGGTAGCGACGCGACCGCGGTTGGTGCGTTGGATCAGGCCGCACTGCAACAGGTAGGGTTCGTAGACGTCCTCGACAGTGTCCCGGGCTTCTCCTAAAGCCACCGAGAGCGTCCCCACCCCGACCGGTCCGCCGTCGAACTTGTCGATGATGAGCCCGAGATAGTCGCGGTCGGTGCGGTCGAGGCCCAGGTCGTCCACACCTTGCATCTCCAGCGCGGCGTTCGCCGTCTCCTCGTCGATGTTCCCGTCGCCGACGACCTCGGCGTAGTCGCGCACGCGCTTGAGGAGCCGGTTCGCCACGCGCGGCGTGCCCCGGCTGCGGCGTGCAAGCTGCTGTGCGCCTGCCTCGGTGACCGGGATGCCGAGGATCTTGGCGTTTCGGACCACGATCATCTTGAGCTCCTCCGGCCTGTAGTAGTCCAGCCGGGCGGAGAACCCGAAGCGGTCGAGAAGCGGTTTGGTCATGAGCCCGGTGCGCGTTGTGGCGCCGACCAGCGTGAACTTCGGGATGTCCATCCGGATGGTGCGCGCCGAAGGTCCTTGACCCAGCACGAGATCCATCGCATAGTCCTCCATCGCCGGGTAGAGGACCTCCTCGACCTGGCGGTTCAGGCGGTGTATCTCGTCTATGAACAGGAAGTCGTTCTCATCGAGCGAGGTGAGGATGGCGGCCATGTCCCCAGATCGCTCCAGGCTGGGACCGCTCGTAGTCTGGAGCTGTACGCCCATCTCGGTCGCGAGGATGCGGCAGAGGCTCGTCTTCCCGAGCCCCGGTGGGCCGGCGAAGAGGATGTGATCCAGGGCTTCTCCCCGCTGCTTGGCGGCCTGAACGAAGATCCTGAGGTTGTTCTTGAGCATCTCCTGGCCGACGAACTCGTCGAGGTTCTGCGGCCTGAGCGTGGGCTCGTCGTCTTCGAGGAAGGCCTCAGGGTCGAGCGGGTGCTCGGCCGGTGCCTCTTCCTTTATCGCCTCGCCGCGAACGGTGAAGTCGTCCATCTCTTCCCTGCTCAACGCCTGCTCCCGATCCGTCGCAACGCCTCCTTGATGTACCTCTCGACGCTATCCTGTGGCGGGATACCGTTGAGCGCCTTCTCGGCCTCCTCGATGGAGTACCCGAGTCCCGTGAGCGCCTCCCGCGCCTCCATGTACGGCCCACCGCCGCCACCATCGGACGAGACGGCGCGCTCGGCTCCGAAGACGGCGAGGTCCTTGCCCTTGAGCTCGAGCACGAGCCGTTCGGCGGTCTTCCTACCAAGCCCCGGCACGGAGGAGAGCTTGGGCACGTCGCCTCTCGCTACCGCCTCGGAGATCTCCGGTGGCGACATGGCCGAGAGCACGGCGAGTGCAAGCTTGGGCCCGACCTTGCTCACGGCTGTCAGCGCGTCGAAGGCCGCTCTCTCCTCCGGCGCGGCGAAGCCGAAGAGGAGCATCGCGTCCTCCCGCACGACCATGCGCGTGTGGATCACGCACTCCTCACCGAGCGAGGGCAGCGCCCGCAGCGTCCCGAGCGATGCCGAGGCCCGGTAGCCCACGCCACCGACATCCAGCACGATACCCTCAGTGTCTTTTTCGACCAGTATCCCGCGAAGTCTGTGTATCATCGGCTAATTATCGCCCACGACGCTCTATTTCCCCACCCCCACCTTCCCCGACATCCTGGAAGAGAAGGCGTGGCAGATGGCGATGGCGAGCCCGTCTGCGGCGTCGTCTGGCCTGGGGATCTCGCGCAGGTTCAGGAGGGTGCGCACCATCTCCTGCACCTGGCGCTTGTCGGCGCGGCCGTAGGAGGTGATCGCCTGCTTGACCTGCAATGGGGTGTACTCGTGCACCTCGACGCCGGCCCTGTACGCGGCGACTATCGCCACGCCCCGCGCCTGTCCTACCGTGATCGCCGTGGTCACGTTGGTGTTGAAGAAGAGCTCCTCAACCGCGACCGCCTCCGGCCTGTAGCCTTCCAGAAGCTCCGTCACCCCGTCGAAGAGGCGGCCGAGCCGGCGCGGCATCTCCCAGTTCGACGGCGTGGTCACCGTACCGTGCTGGACGTAGCGCAGACGGTTACCCTCGTGGCGAATGACACCCCATCCCATCGTGGCCGTCCCCGGGTCTATTCCCAGGATGGTGTGACCCCTGCCGCCCGTACTGAGCATAGACTAAGAGTACCCCGTGCAAGTCCGGCTTGCACCGGCTTCTACATGTGGTGTACCGATCTCGCCACCGCCACTATGGAGGTCCCGACGCCGTAGCTGTAGCATATGAGCCGTCTCCACAGGAAAGGAGCGCGTGTGACTGACTACCTGCCCGAGATCTACCAGCACTTCTCGAGCCGTTTCCCGGCGGTCAAAGAGGCCTTCGACTCCCTGGGCGCGGCAGAGCACGGCGCCGGGCCACTCGGGGAGAAGGAGCGGCGGCTGGTGAAACTCGGGATAGCGGTCGGAGCCGAGTCCGAGGGGGCGGTACGCTCCCACGTCCGCAAGCTCCTCGGTATCGGTGCCTCGCAGGAGGAGATTCTGCACACCATCGTCCTCGCCCTGACCACCATAGGATTTCCCGCCACCAGCGCTGCCCTCGGCTGGGCCGAAGAGGTCCTCACCGAGGAAGGACGCCGGTAGAGTCGACCGAGGTAGCGACGGTTTACACAGCCTCAATGCGATTCTGGCCGGGCGCTGCTGCCCTCAGATCTAGATTCGCACCCGCTGGCTACCGGACTGAGTACCGAGCGCAGCTGAGGCGGCTCATGGCTTTTACGGCACCATAAGCAGCGTCCTCCTGAGTGCCTCCTGTAGGCGGGATGGGCGTAGCCAGGTCAAGTTTATGGCGGCTCTTTGGCGCTCTTGCGGGACGCCGCCTTATAGGGGTAAGCAGGAGCAAGTAGAGACTAGCGCCTCAACTCTTCGTCAAACGCAACCGACATCACCTCGTCGGAGATGTCGAAGTTGGCGTAGACCTCCTGCACATCATCGTTCTCCTCGAGGGCGTCTATGAGCCTGAGGGTCTGCTTGGCTGTGGCGGCGTCGAGGTCTATGGAGTTCTGGGGCTGCATGGTAATCTCGGCGTTCTCGACCTCGACACCCGCCTCGCGCAGGGAATCCCGTACAGCTGTGAAGTCCTCGGGGCTTGTCACGACGCGGTAGTCGCTCTCCATCGCCTCGACGTCCTCGGCGCCGGCCTCGATCGCGAGCTCCATGAGCTCGTCCTCGTCTACGGAGTCCTTCGGGACGAGGATAACGCCCTTGCGCTCGAAGAGGTAGGCCACGGAGCCGCTCGTGCCGAGCTTGCCGCCGTTCTTGGAGAACAGGTAGCGCACGTCAGAGGCGGCCCGATTTCGATTGTCCGTCAAGACTTCTACCATCACCGCGACACCGCCGGGGGCGTAGCCTTCATAGGTGATCCGCTCGAAGGTCTCGGCGTCGGCGCCCGCTCCCGTCCCCTTGTCTATGGCGCGCTGGATGTTGTCGTTTGGCATGTTGGCGTCTTTGGCCTTGGAGATGGCGAGCGCAAGCGCCGGGTTCATCTCGGGGTCTCCCCCACCCTCGCGCGCGGCGACGCTTATGGCCCTACTGAGTTTGCCAAAGAGCGCGCCACGCTTGGCGTCGGCCGCGCCTTTCTTACGCTTTATCGTCGACCATTTGCTATGACCGCTCAATGTTGCATACCTCCCGTAAAAAGTACTCGTGGAACCTGGTGTCGTCGGTCAACTCGGGGTGGAAGGCCGTGACCAGTATGTTCTCCCCGCGTGCCGCGACGACCTTGCCGTCTACCTCGGAGAGGACCTCGACGCCGGGCCCCACGTCCTCGAAGAAGGGCGCCCGAATAAAGACCCCGGTGAACGGCTCCTCGAAG
>JARDZQ010000108.1 GCA_029240775.1 Rubrobacteraceae bacterium
CGTCGAAGATGTGCCTGTAGGTCTCGGGGTCGCGCCCGATCATCTCGGAGAGGTCGTGCCCGGCGCAGAACGCCGGACCGTTCCCGGCGAGGACGACGACCTGCACCTCTCTGGCCTCGCCTATGGCCTTGAAACACTCCGTCAGCTCCTGCATGTGCGCCAGCGAGAGGGCGTTGCGTTTGTCGGGGCGGTTCATCGTGATGCGGGCTATCGGCCCGGCCGCCTCGACCAGGATGTGCTCGTAAGTCCTTTTCTCTGCTTCGATCATAGATCTATCCTCCATACTCGCTTACCTCGACCAGTTCGGTGCGGCCACCGATCTCCACCGATCCATCGGTTTTGGGCTCGGCGAGGATCAGGGAGCCCTCGCCCTGACGGATAGCGATCGAACGCCCCAGCTGGTCGGCCAGTGTGACCGCGTGCGCTCCCGTCGCCTCGTCTTCTTGTATACCAAACCGCGACGCGAACACGCGGACGCGAACAGTTCTCTCTCCTCTGTCCTCCCAGGCCCACACCCCCACGAGGTCGTGGCCTTCGGGCGGGCCGTCGAGCGCCTCTACCTCGGAGGCGGAGCCGAGCTCGATCTCCTCGAACACCGGTGCCCATTCCGGACGCCCGGTGATGAACGTGATACCCCTCTCGGACCTGACCGTAACCTCACCCGCCGGCGGTCGTAGCACCGGGACCTCGAACCCTTCACGCGCGAGGAGCCAGGCGGTGCCCACCAGCGGGTGCCCGGCGAACGGGAGCTCCGCCACAGGGGTAAAGATGCGCAACCTTCCCCCGTTCGCGTCCTCGACGAACACCGTCTCCGAGAACCCGAGGTCCGCCGCGACGCGCTGGCGATCCTCCTCCGGCACCTCGTCGCCGTTCAGGAACACGCCCAGCGGGTTGCCGCCGGCGCCATCCTCGCCGACGAAAACCTTCAGCACATGGAGCTGGGCCACGGCTCTCACCTCACAAGATCGAGGTCATCCCGAGAACGAACCTGAAAGCCTCTAATGCACCCTCTTCTCCTGCTCGGCCCACTCCTTCTCGCGCAGGACGAACTTCTGGACCTTGCCGGTCGAGGTCTTGGGCAGCTCGCCGAACTCGACGGCGGCGGGGGCCTTGAAGCGGGCGATGTGCTCCTTGCAGAAATCTATTATCTCCCGCTCGGTGGCCTCCTGTCCCTTCTTCAGGACCACGAACGCCTTCGGGCGCTCGCCCCACTTCTCGTCCGGGATGGCTACCACGGCGGCCTCCATCACGGCCGGGTGGCGCGAGACGGCCTGCTCGACCTCGATAGTGGAGATGTTCTCGCCGCCGGAGACGATAATGTCCTTGCTGCGGTCCCGGATCTCGATGTACCCGTCGGGGTGCCAGACGGCCACGTCGCCGGAGTGGTACCAGCCACCCTCGAACGCCTCCTCGGTGGCCTCCTCGTTCTCGAAGTAGCCCTTGGCGACCATGTTGCCGTGCATGACGATCTCGCCTAGAGTCTCGCCGTCGCGCTCGACGTCGTTCATGTTCTCGTCCACAATCCGAACCAGGTCGGCCGTGACGTAGCCCTGGCCCTGGCGCGCCATGAGCCGCGCCCGCTCTTCGAGCTCCAGATCCTCCCACTCCGGGTGAACGCCGCTCGTGGTTATCGGACCATATGTCTCTGTAAGGCCGTAGATGTGCAGTGGACGGATGTTGAGCCCGAGCAGCCCCTCGAGCAAGGTGGGGGAGGGCGGAGCGCCGGCTATGGCCGCCGTTACCTGCGTATCCAGCTCGTGAGCGCCATCGTCGTTGACGATCCCGATCTGGACTGTCGGGGCGGCGCAGTAGTGCGTAATGCCCTCGTTCTCAAAGAGCTCCCAGATCCTGGCGGGCTCGACCTTTCTCAAACAGACGTGCGTCCCGGCAATGGCCGTGACCGCCCAGGGATAGGTCCACCCGTTGCAGTGAAACATGGGGAGCGTCCACAGGTACTTGGTGTCGTAGCCCATCCCGATCTCTATGACGTTCCCCAGAGCGCTCAGGTACGCCCCGCGGTGGGTATACATGACACCCTTCGGGCGCCCCGTGGTACCCGAGGTGTAGTTTATGGAGATGGTCTCTTCCTCGTCTTCGAGCACGCTCTCCATCGGCTCGGGCGAGCCCTCGGCCAGGTAGTCCTCGTAGGGATCTCCCGCCTCGCCCGTGTCCTCGATGCGCACGACCTCGACGCCCTCGATGTCCTCGAGCAGGTGCTCCAGCTCGACGTCAACGAAGATCATCTTCGCCCCCGAATGCTCGACGATGTACGAGACCTCGTCCTTGCCGAGTCGCGTGTTTATGGCGACGAGAATCATGCCCGCTGCCGAGACACCGAAGTGCGCCTCGAGCATGGGCGGGGTATTAGGGCAGAGAAAGGCTACCCGGTCGCCTCTATCGAGGCCCGCATCGCGCAGGCGAGAGGCGAGGCGATCGACCCTCTCTTCGAGCTCGCGATACGTGTAGCGCCGCTCGCCGTAGACCACGGCGGTCTTCTCCGGGAACATGTACGCGCTGCGTCTTAGGAAATCGACGGGCGTTAGCTCGCTGCGGTAGACCTTCTCGCTCATCCTTGTGGTTCCTTCCCTTCGCTTCTCATTGCCCCGTACCTGGTCGCCAGTATAAAACCCGCTCGTCTATCCTTGCCACGACCCCGGGCGCATCCGGTGGCCCGGCTCGCTGGAGGCCGGGCTTTACGGTTCGCTATCATGGCTGCGTTGTCGGGGAAGGGAGCGAGCATGGCCGACGGAGCCCGGATGGTCGAGGTAAGGCCAGAGACCTACAGTTACGTCTTCAACCCGTATCGCGAGCCGATAGCAAGGGTCGAACCCGGGGACCGCGTGGTCATACACACCGACGATGCCTTCGAGAGCCGGATAACGAAGAAGGAAGATATCCCGAGCCGCGCTCTGGCCACGGCAAAGCTCCTCAATCCCCAGACCGGTCCCATCTACGTAGAAGGGGCCGAGCCAGGCGACACCCTGGCTATCAGCATCGAGAGCATCGAACCGTCGCGAGACTTCGCCGTGAGCGTCCTCGTGCCCTACTTCGGCGGCCTCACCTCGACGAACTTCACCCGGACGCTCCAGGAGCCTCTTCCGGAGCGCGTCTGGGTCTGGAACTTGGTGGACGGTGGCAACAGGCTGGTTAACGAGGACCTGGGCGTGGAGCTGGATTGGGAGCCTTTCATGGGCACCCTCGCCGTGGCCCCGGACCTGGAAGCAATCACCGCTCTGGCTCCCGGTCCTTTCGGGGGGAACATGGACGTACCGGACGTGCGGCCCGGGAACACCGTCTACCTGCCGGTGTGGAACGAGGGAGCGCTCTTCTACACGGGGGACTGCCACGCCCGCCAGGGCCAGGGAGAGCTCTGCGGCGTCGCGCTGGAGATCACGTCGAAGGTGACGGTGGTGTTCGACGTCATCAAAGGCAAGGAGATAGAGTGGCCCCGCATCGAGTCGGACGAGAGGATCATGGTCGTCGGTAGCGCCCGTCCGATGGAGGATGCAGCCCGCATCGCGTATGCGGAGCTCGTCCTTTGGCTGGAGGAGGAACACGGATTCGACCGGTGGGACGCCTACCAGCTGCTGACCCAGGCGGGCGGGCTGTACGTGGGTAACATGGTCGACACTACGTACTCCCTAGTGGCGTCCATAGACAAGACCTACCTGAGAAGCTAGAGCGGTTTGCACAGAGGGAGGTTTAACCCCTCTCTGTGCAAACCGCGCCGTCAGGTCTCAGCTTCCTCTAGTCTTGCTGATAGCTCAAAGCGCAAGCCTTCGAGGCTTGGGCGTGCTGCGAGGGAGATGGGCATCTCGTTCGCGCCGGGCTCTTTGCGTGCCGGCGCCGGCCCCCTTAAACTTGGCTACCTCGTCTGCGGTCTCGAAGACGGCCACTGCATACTGATCGGAAGGAGTTGCGACGAGCCCAGATGGAGATCCGTGACACACATCGCCTGGAGCGCCACGCCCGCCGCATCGAGGAGTTGCGTCTCTGGCGCAACGCGCTTGAGAGCCCGGTAAAGGTCTGGCACTTCTCCGTGGGGGACGAAGCGGGGGATGCGTCCGGCGCCAGAGCTTCGGGGGAGAAGATCGAACCGGGCGACTTCTGGCCGGAGGTTGCCAACCCGGTCAGGCTGTCGGCTTGGACTACGATCCCCGAGGAGTGGACCGGGCTGCCCGTTGAGCTGGAGCTCTGGCTTGGCGGGGAGGGGTTCGTGGAGGTCCTCAACGGGGAGCGGCGTGTCGCGGGGGGGCTCAACCCTTTCCACCGCAGCTTCCTCGTGACGGACGGCGCCCGGGGTGGCGAGGAGATCGGGATCGAGGCTGAGGTCGTCTCGAAGGGGATGTTCGGCTCGAACGTCTCGGAGCCGCGCCTGGAGCGGGCGCGGCTCGTGGTCCCCGAGACCGAGGTGCGAGCGCTGGAGCACGATCTCTCGGCCGTCTTTGAGGCCTGCGCCGTGCTCGACGAGCACGAGGTCGTCCCGCACCTGCTCGACGTGCTCGATGCCGCGACCGCCGTGCTCTCCTCCGCCTGGCCCACCGCGACCGACGTAACCCTCACCCGCCATCTCGAGGGCTTCGTCAACCCGATCGGCGACGTGGCGCAGACCCTCCCGCGACACTACGCCGAGAAGGCCATCGACGTCAATCGCATGCTCGGCGAGCCCTGGAGCCTGCCTTCTCCTCCGGGACCTCTGGGCCCTCTGCCGGAGAGTGCGCGGAAGGCGGTAAGGGAGGCACGGCGCGTCGTGGCGGAACGCCTGGAGCGGATAAGAGAACGGTACCCGCCTGTCGGGCGGCTCGCGCTCACGGGCCACGCTCACCTCGACCTCGCCTGGCTCTGGCCGGTGGAGGAGACCCGCCGCAAGGCGAGGAGGACCTTCGAGAGCGTGCTCTCGCTGATGGACCGCTACGAGCGGTTCAACTTCAACCAGTCGTCGGCCCAGCTCTACGCGTGGGTCGAGGCCGACGCGCCAGGGCTCTTCGAGCGAGTCAAGGAGCGCGTCGTCGAGGGACGTTGGGAGCCGGTGGGGGGGACGTGGGTCGAGCCGGACTGCCAGGTCCCCGGCGGCGAATCCCTCGTGCGCCAGCTCTTCTACGGCCAGCGGTACTTCGAGGAGAGGTTCGGGCGCCGCGCGACGGTGGCCTGGTTCCCTGATACCTTCGGATACTCGCCCGGGCTTCCCCAACTGTTGCGCGGCGCCGGGCTGGGTGGCTTCTTCACCTACAAGCTCAACTGGAGCGAGACCAACGACTTCCCCCATGATCTCTTCGTGTGGGAGGGGGTGGACGGCAGCCGCGTCCTCGCGCACTTCTTCGACAACCCTGGCACGGACTACAACGGCGACGTCACGCCGCACGATCTGTACGGCACCTGGCGCAACTTCAAGGGCAAGCGCCACCACCCCGAGAGCCTCTTCTGCTTCGGCTGGGGCGACGGCGGCGGCGGGCCGAGCGAGAAGATGCTCGAGAACTATGCCCGCCTCGAAGAGTTCCCGGCCATGCCCCGCCTGAGGATGGCCCGCGTCGACGAGTTCTTCGCCTCGCTCCCAGAGGAAGACCTGCCGAGGTGGGTCGGCGAACTCTACCTCGAGCTACACCGCGGCACCCTCACCACGCAGAGCGCGGTCAAGAGGCTCAACCGGGCGGCCGAGCACCGGCTGCTCGAGGCCGAAGCCATCTGGACCCTCGCCGCGCTGCGCTCGCACCGCTATCCCGGGGATGAGCTCGAACGCCTGTGGAAGCTCCTCCTGCTCAACCAGTTCCACGACGTCCTG
The DNA here is from genome assembly GCA_029240775.1 of Rubrobacteraceae bacterium. Lineage (GTDB taxonomy): Bacteria > Actinomycetota > Rubrobacteria > Rubrobacterales > Rubrobacteraceae > JALYGY01. The sequence goes on from JARDZQ010000108.1 coordinate 5,780, forward strand.
CCCGGCACCTCCATCTCCGAGGTCTACGAAGACACCCACAGCCAGCTCGGCGAGGTCGTCGCGAGTGCCACGGACCTGCGCGAGGCGGCCCTGCGGAGCCTGGATGGAGAAGAGGAGATGTCTGCCGTGACCGTGGCGAACGCCGGCTTACACGCCCGGCCGCTCACCGCGCTCCTGTCCGCCGAAACTAGCCGGGTCGTCACAGATGCCGGGGGCGAGCTGCTGCCGACCCAGCTCACCCCAGACGGGCTCCTCGTCCACGCTCCAGACAGCGAGGTGCCCGGTCTGGGCTGGACCTCGTTGTCGTTGGGGGAAGAGACGTGGACGGAGACCGCCTCCCGCGTCCGGGCCGGAGGGTCGGATGGGGGTGCCTATCTGGAGAACGAGATCTTGCGGGTCGAGATCGGCGCCGACGGGAGCCTGCGTCGCGTGCACGACGCGGAGGTGGGACGCGAGGTCCTCGATGGGCGTGGTAACCAGCTCTGGGTCTATGCGGACAAACCGCCCAACTGGGACGCGTGGGACGTACACTCAAGCTATGAGGCGGAAGGACAGGAGATCCGCGAGGTGGAGAGTGTCGAGGTCGTGGAGAGGGGTCCGCTGCGCGCGGCGGTGCGCGTCACGCGACGCTGGCTCGGCTCCTGCATAACCCAGACGTACCGGCTGCTCTCCGGCTCCCGGCGCCTGGACGTCGAGACGCACCTCGACTGGCACGAGCGGCAGCTCCTTCTCCGGGCGCTCT
>JARDZQ010000530.1 GCA_029240775.1 Rubrobacteraceae bacterium
CTCCTTAGCTCCACACCTCCCCTGCACCATCGCGAGGAGCCGCTCCCTCTCGCCGACGAGCCCGGAATCCGGTAAGGCGCGGACTAACACGGCGCTCACGCGGAACCTGCGACGGGCGGTCGTATGGACGAAGTCAATCCACCCCTCCAGGTCGCAAGCAGCAACGCTGAGCTCAACCTCCCGGGAGGGATCGCACAGAGCCAGACTCCCCCGCCGAGCTGGTAGTGGATCGCCAGCTCGCGCACGCACTGAGAGTCCATAAACGTTACCCTGAAGAGGTCGACGAGCGTTGGTCTTCCTGAAGTCAGACAGCGGCTCAGGACGTTCTCGAGGACCTTCTGGTAGAGAATGTCGAACTCCCCGGAGAGCTCGACCAGCATGGCTCGGACCCCGCGCCCGCCTCGCCTGGCCGTTCCGGTTATCTTCGGATCGCTCTCAATAGCGCTGTTCCCCTCGGCCTTCGTAAGGGCCGCAACCCTTTGCCTTGCCACCCCAGGATCATCGCTCAGAGGGTTAAGTCGGCATCGGGCTTTTGCGCTAACCCGCTAGGGCAATTGAGGCTAAGGCTAATACCCCACGTGTGAGCTAACCGAACGTCTCGCGAAAGCGCTCGACGACCCTGCGCTCCACCTCTGCCATCGGCACCCGGCGACCCAGCTCGCGCTCGAGGCTCGTCACCCCGAACTCGCGGATGCCGCAGGGGGTAATGCGGTCGAACCAGGAGAGGTCCGTGGAGACGTTCAGGGCGAAGCCGTGCGAGGTGATCCAACCGGAGGAGAACTTGACGCCGATGGCCGAGATCTTCCTCTCCCCGACCCACACGCCCGTGTACTGGGGGTGATGCCATCCTTCAAGCCCGTAGTCTGCCAGAGCCCGGATGACTATACCTTCGAGCCTGCGCAGATAACCGTGCGTGTCGCGGTCGCGCAACCTTAGTATGGGGTAGCCGACGAGCTGGCCGGGGCCGTGGAAGGTCGCGTCCCCGCCACGGTCGCTCCAGAAGACCTCCGCGCCGAGCGAGCGCAGGTACTCCTCCCCCGCCCCGAGGTTCGAAGCGTCCTTCGCGGCACGCCCCACCGTGAAGACCGGCGGGTGCTCCAGCAGCAGGAGGGTGTCGGGGATCTCGCCTCTCTTGCGTAGCCGTACCAGCTCACTCTGCAGCTCCCAGGCCTCGGCGTAGGGCATGAGAGCAGGAAGGCGCCGCACCTCGATGGAAGCCGCCGGGGCCTGCTTGCCGAGCTCCACGGAGGAGCCTCCCTAGACGCTCGCGCCGCTGGCCGCGGGGCTTCGCCGGGCGTCCTCGGTCTGCTCGTGGGCGTGGTAGGAGCTGCGCACCAGCGGTCCGCTCTCGACGTGCTTGAAGCCCATCTCGAAGCCGAGCTTGCGGAAAGTGGCGAACTCCTTCGGCGTGTAGTAGCGGCTCATCGGCAGGTGGTTCTCCGAGGGGCGGAGGTACTGGCCGATAGTCAGGATGTCCACCTCGTGCACCCTGAGGTCGAGCATGGTGCGCCGGATCTCCTCCTCCACCTCCCCAAGCCCCACCATGAAGCCGCTCTTGGTCAGCCCGTCCGGGTTGAGCTCCTTGGCATAACGGAGCACCTCGAGCGACCTTGCGTACTTCGCCTGCGGCCTGACCGCCGGGTAGAGGCGCGGGACAGCGGGGGACGTGCTCCCGGATCTCGCGTATCGTCGCGGCGAAGACCGAGGCCCCACCGTCGTCCAGCTCGTCGCGGTTGACGCTCGTTATGACGGCGTGCTCGAGGCCCATCTGTCTGGCGGCGTCGGCCACGCGCCGCGGCTCGTCGAGGTCGAGCTCGGTCGGCTTACCGGTCAGGACGGCGCAGAAACCGCAAGAGCGGGTGCAGACGTTGCCCAGGATCATGAAGGTCGCGGTGCGGTTGTTCCAGCACTCCCCTATGTTCGGGCACCTCGCCTCCTCGCAGACGGTGTGCAGACCCAGGCCGCGCATGGTCTCTTTGATGTCCGAGTAGCCCTCACCCACAGGCGCCTTTGCCTTGAGCCACTCGGGCCGCCCGTGCAGTCCCCTCTGCTGCCTGAAGGGCAGGTACTCCGTCGGCGTGCCGTCCGGGGGCGGGGCGACGGGCCTGTCTTCCCAGCGGTGACGGACCTCGAACGTCTTCGTACCGTCGTCGAGGATCTTGACGTTGATCTGTCTGCGCGCCACGGCTCTCCTATCTCCCTCGCAATTTGCGCCTTATGGTATCGCACGGAAGGGCTGCCGTGCCGTGTCTCCTATCGCAGAGGGGTCGCGATTGGCACGACCCCTGCTGACGGCTGAAAGCTAACGGCTAGAAATGAATCGGGTGTCCCTCCACGGCCATCGAGGCCTCGCCGACGATCTCCGAGAGGGAGGGGTGGGGATGAATGGTCATCCCGAGCTCCTCCGGGGTCCCCTCGACGAGCTTGGCGAAGACGCCCTCGGAGATCAGGTCCGTCACGTGCGGACCTATGGCGTGCATCCCCAAGATGAGGTCGGTCTCGGCGTCGGCCACGACCTTGAAGAAGCCGTTGGGCTCGCCCTCGATGAGGGCCTTGCCGATGGCCCTGAAGGGGAACTTGGACTCCTTGACCTCGTAGCCCTGCTCCTCGGCCTGGGCCTTGGTGAGCCCGAAGGAGGCGACCTCGGGCCTACAGAAGGTGACGCGTGGGACGAGGTCCTGGTTCATGGGTAGCGGGTTCTCGCCGGCCATGTGCTCGACGGCGATGATGCCCTCGTGCCCGGCGGCGTGCGCGAGCCAGTAGCCCCCGATCACGTCCCCTGCGGCGTAGACTCCGTCCTCGGCGGTCCGCCCGTACTCATCGACCTGGATGATGCCCCGGTCGCTGAGCTCTACGCTGGTCACGTCGAGGTTGAGATCCCCGGTTACGGTCTTGCGTCCGACGGCGACCAGGAGCGCCTCGGCCTCCAGGGTGTCGCCAGCTTCGCTGGCCTCGCCTGCTGGCGCATCCTCGCCG
>JARDZQ010000109.1 GCA_029240775.1 Rubrobacteraceae bacterium
GCCAACGGGCGAGCCGTCGGCCACCCGGTAGCCGCTTATCTCCTTGAGGATGCTCTCCACGTGAGGTTCCTCGCGCTCGCCCTCGGTCGGGTAGTCCCAAGTCATCGCTTTTATGAGCTGGTCACGCTGTTTTCTGGAGCTCTTGTAGAGATCCTTCATCCTGCGCCCCAGGTGATAGACGAACCATGCGTCGCTCCTCGCGTCGCCCGGCGGCTCGACAGCCTTATCGTGCCACTGCATGAGGCGCTGGGTCTGGGTAAAGGAACCGTCCTTCTCGGCCACGAGCGCGCACGGCATGAAGAAGACCTCCGTGCCGCATTCCCCAGGCTCGACGCCGTCCGACTTCCAGACTGTTGCGGTCTCGATCTCGTAGGCATCGACGACCACGAGCCAGTCGAGGTTTCTCAAGCCGTCGCGGGCCATCTTGATGTGGGGACCACCAACCGCGAAGTTCTGCCCGAAGACGAAGCATCCCTTCACGTTCCCGTCCTTCATGTCCATGATCGTGGGGTAGTAGGAGTGGTCGCCGGAGAGGCGCGGGAAGTGGTCGAATAGCTTCCCCGTCTCGGCGTCGAACCTCTCGCCGTACCAGGCCTTCATCAGGCTGGTGACGTACCTGGGGAAGTTGCTCCACCAGCCCGTCTCGGCGGTCTCGTCCTCTACGTACTCCTTCCAGGTGTCGTGGTCGTTGTTTACGTCAGGCATCGGCAGATACCCGGGCAGGATGTCGTAGAGGGTGGCGATATCGGTGGAGCCCTGGATGGTGGCATGGCCGCGGAGGGCCATCACCCCGCCGCCAGGTCGGCCCACGTTCCCCAGAAGGAGCTGCAAAATGGCGGCGGTGCGGATCAGCTGCACGCTCTTGGAATGCTGGGTCCAGCCGACGGCGTAGCAGAACGCCGTGGTCTTATCGCGCCCTGAGTTCTCGCAGATGGTCTGGGCAACCTCCAGGAAAGCCTCCTTCGGACAGCCGCTCACGCGCTCGACCATCTCCGGCGTGTACCTGGAGAAGTGGCGCTTGAGGACCTGGAAGACGCAGCGGGGGTGCTGCAGCGTCGGGTCGTTCGGGCGCGGCCTGCCCTCGTGCATTCCCTGCTCACCTCCGGCCTCGTCGCCCACGATTCGGCCCTGACTCCCCCCAACCGAGGCGTAGTCCATCGGCTGGCCCTCGTAGCGCCATGTGGACGGGTCGTAGCGGTTATTCTCCTCATCCCAGCCGGAGAACAGGCCCGTGGCGTCAGCGTCCTCGAACTCCTCGGTGATGAGGGTGGCGGCGTTGGTGTAGTTGACGACGTACTCCCTGAAGTACCTCTCGTTCTCGATGACGTAGTTTATGAGGCCGCCGAGGAAGGCCACGTCCGTGCCTGGCCGGATCGGGGCGTATATGTCGCACATCGCCGACGTGCGCGTGAAGCGCGGGTCCACGTGGATGAGCTTGGCGCCCTTCTCCCTGGCGATCATGGGGTGCCTGAAGCCGACAGGGTGGGCCTCGGCCATGTTGGAACCCTGTATGACGATGCAGTCGGCGTTCTGGAGGTCCTGGAGGTTGGTGGTGGCGCCGCCCCTACCGTACGTGATGCCCAGACCGGGCACCGTCGAGCTGTGTCATATTCGGGCTTGGTTGGTGATCCTGACGAAGCCCATCGTGTGGAAGAGCTTGGTGATGAGGTAATTCTCCTCGTTGTCTATGGTTGCCCCGCCGATGGAGGCAACCGCCATCGAGCGGTTGAGCTTCTTGCCCCGCTCGTCCTTGTCCTGCCACGTCTCGTCGCGGGTCTTCTTGAGCCTCTGGGCGATTATGTCCATCGCCTCCTCCAGCGGGAGGTCCTCCCAGCGGTCGGAGTAGGGCCTGCGGTACTTGACCTTCGTCCAGCGGTAGGGGGAGACGTGCAGCCCGAAAGAGGCCGAGCCCTTCGGGCACAGGGTGCCGGCGTTGATCGGACTGTCCGGGTTCCCCTCGATGTCTATGATGCGCCCGTCGCGGTGGTAGACGAGAGTCGAGCAGCCCACAGCGCAGTACGGGCAGACGCTCGTCGTCCGCTCCACGCCCTCGTCGGAGAGGCGGGACCGGATCTCCCGTGTTACGGGGCTTACGGGATGCTTGACCGTAACACCCACGTGGTTCTTGATCCTGGCCCACAACCCGTCTGTCTTCGCTACCCTGGGATCCACGCCCACCCCCACCCCTTTCGTACACACGGATTGATCCTGGAGCCCTGTCTGGCACTCGCATTCTACCCGCCTCCACCGCGGCGTGAAACCTCGCCTCAATAGGGGACTTTTGTCCCACCGGGTCTCCGCATAATTCACATTGTGCTGGGCCGGTATATCTGATACGGTAAGTGGGCAAGCACAATTGGGGAAAGGGAAGGAGGTCACTCCAGGAACGGGCTCGATTCGCAGAGATCTGGCGTCCTGTGGCGCCTGACAAAGATAAGCATGCAAAAACACTTCACTGGAGGTAACTCTCTATGGCGGACAACAGGGTAGTGGTTTACAAGGGACCCGGAGAGGTCGCCGTCGAGGACATCGAGTACCCGAAGCTCGAGGTTCCCGAAGAGGTTGCCAGCGCGATGGGCATGACCAAAGCGGCCCCGCACGCTGCCATACTCAAGATCGTTTCGACCAACATCTGCGGGTCCGACCAGCACATGGTGCGAGGCAGGACCACCGCACCTGTAGGGCAGACGCTGGGTCATGAGATCACGGGCGAGGTCATCGAGAAGGGCAACGACGTTCAGTTCATCGATGTGGGCGACATCTGCTCGGTGCCGTTCAACATCGCCTGCGGTCGCTGCAGGAACTGCAACGAGCGCAAGACCGGCGTCTGCCTCAACGTCAACCCCGCTCGCGCGGGATCTGCCTACGGCTACGTGGACATGGGTGGATGGGTCGGTGGGCAGGCCGAGTACGTGACCGTCCCCTTCGCGGACTTCAACCTGCTCAAGTTCCCGGACCGCGACCAGGCGCTAGAGAAGATCCTGGACCTCACGATGCTCTCGGACATCTTCCCGACCGGCTACCACGGCGCCTCCATGGCGCAGGTCACGACAGGCTCCACGGTCTACGTAGCGGGCGCGGGCCCGGTCGGGCTAGCGGCGGCGTACTCCTCGCTTCTGCTCGGCGCGGCCGTCGTCATCGTCGGCGACCTGAACGAGGAGAGACTGGCTCAGGCCCGGTCTTTCGGCTGCGAGACGGTCAACGTCGGCGAGGACGCGGAGCTCACGGACCAGATCGCCGAGATCGTCGGCGAGCCGGAGGTGGACTGCGCGGTCGACGCGGTCGGCTTCGAGGCCTCGGCACGCCCGGGCGAGGAGGCTCCGGCCGTGGTCCTCAACCAGATCCAGACGGTCACGCGGGCTGGCGGCTCGCTCGGCATCCCGGGCCTCTATGTGACCGGCGATCCCGGCGCGGCCGACCCCGACGCCCAGGAGGGGACGCTCAAGATCCGGTTCGGGTTGGGCTGGGCCAAGAGCCACGCCTTCTACACCGGACAGTGCCCGGTCAAGAAGTACAACCGCAGCCTGATGATGAGCATCCTGCACGACAGGGCGCACATCGCCGACGCCGTGAACGCGACGGTGATCAGCCTCGATGAGGCCCCGCAGGGCTACAAGGACTTCGACAAGGGCGCGGCGAAGAAGTACGTGCTCGATCCGCACGGTATGATCTCCGCCTGAACAACCGCGAGGATGCGAGGGGCCGGGGATCACTCCCCGGCCCTTTCTCTTTGTCATAGGTGCCAGCGTCTCGTATGCTTTGCGCATGGCAAGCTTTATCGGAGTGCTGCGTCGGCCTGGGACCCTGCTCTGCATCCTCGCCTGCTCCGTGGGCGCGGCGCTGTTCGCGAGCGGGGCGCTCGCGCACGAGGGCGACGAGGGCGAGGTCGTGGTTCACGTAACGAAGGATGGATTCGAGCCGAGATCCGTAGAGGTCCAAGCGGGCGACACCGTCGTGTTCGAGAACGTGGACGACGAAGGCCACTGGCCTGCCTCCGATAGCCACCCGACCCACGAGGAATACTCCGAGTTCGACCCCAAGAAGCCTATCCAGCCGAATACGGAGTGGAGCTTCACCTTCGACGAACCGGGGAAGTGGGAGTACCATGACCACATGAACCCCTACCTCATGGGAGAGGTGATCGTCGAGGAGGGTAAAGCACCTGACGCTTCCGGCCTCGGCGGTCGCTTCCCTTCTCTTGGGGCCTTCTTCGCGAACGCCTACGAAGCAGCCGTGTCAGCCCTGGTCGGCCAGGGAGAGGACTCTGCCTCCGCCGACGGAGGCGAGGAGCCCGGGGCATCGGCCGATGAGAACTCGGGAGGATTGTCGGACGAACGCTACAAGGAGAGAAAAGACGAGTTGCTGACCCTGGTCAGAGAAGAGAACCCCAGGGTCGCCCTCGACCGGATGAGGGAGGAGATCGAGACGAACGACGCCCTCTCCCGCTCGTGCCATGCTCTCGTGCACAAGGTAGGGCGCGAGGCGTACGAGAGATACGGGGACTTCGGCGAGGCGATGAAGTACCGGGACGAGCTGTGCAACTCGGGCTACCTGCACGGCATCATCGAGAGCAAATTCTCGCAGAGCGAGGACGTCTTCGCGGACATGGAGACGATGTGCGACCGGTACGAGCACGGAAGCTACATGAGCTGGCAATGCTACCACGGCATAGGGCACGGGGCGATGTTCTACACCTCGTACGACCTGCCCCGCTCGCTCGAGATGTGCGACGGTTTCGAGAGCGACTTCGGGAGATCCAGCTGCGCCAACGGGGTGTTCATGGAGAACTTCAACGCCGACCAGAAGCTGCACCTCTCGAAGTTCCTGAAGGAGAGCGACCCCTTCTATCCCTGCGCGGAGCAGGAGAACCGCTACAAAGCTCACTGCTACCTGTACGCCCCGACCTACTTTCTAAGCCTCAACGGAAGCGATTACGACGCCGCTCTCGAGTGGTGCAACGGCGCGGAAGCCGGTTTCGAGCCGTCGTGCGCTTACGGGGTGGGGACGCAGGCCATGAAAGAGAACCTGAACGACCCCAAACTCGTCGAGTCCGTGTGCATGAACGGCGAAGACGGACAGACGGCGCCCTGCATCGAAGGGATGACGGGTCTGTACATAAACCATCACGGCTCACTGGAACCGGCCAGAGAGCTGTGTAGCAGGCTGGAGAAGCCGAACCGGCCAGCCTGCTACGACGCGATAGCGGCGGACGCCAGCCTGTTCAGGGATCAACCCGCCTAAGGCGAGCCCCGCTCTACCCTGTAGCCGATCCTCTGTAGCTGGGCGAGGAGCCGCAGCTCGGCCGCTTCCTCGTCCTCGGCGCCCACGTACTCGAGGGGGACACTCATCACCTGCTCGTGCTCGAGACCGCCGAAGAGGATCACGAGCTTCTCGTCCTCCCTGGTGACTGTCGCCTCCGGGAAGCGTTCTACACGCGGCAGACCCATGAGCCTTAGCATGGGCAATATGCTAGCACGGCGCGGTGCTAGACTTAACATCAGGGTCCGAGCGCGAGCGGAGAACAGAGTGCTCAAGAACACTTCGAGGCGCACGAGCAAGACGAAGGTCCGGGTGCGGGTAGTCGAGGACGGCAGGGCGCGCGTCCGGCCCGACTCCCTGGCGACTGAGGAGCCGATGGAGATACGCCTGATCGCCGGCGGCCAGCGGCAGACCGTGGCAGTCACCATGCGGACGCCGGGTGCGGACTTCGAGCTCGCCGCCGGGTTTCTCTACGGTGAAGGCATCGTCTCTTCGGCCGAGGACATAAAGAAGATCAGCTACTGCGTGGACCCGGACGTGGACGCCGAGCAGCAATACAACATCGTCAACGTCGAATTGCGGGGCGGGCGGGACTACGACCTGAGACCCCTCGAACGACACTTCTACACCTCGAGCGCCTGCGGCGTGTGCGGCAAGGCGAGCCTGGAGCAGCTCGAGCTACGCGGGTGTCCCGTGGTCCCGCCAGGGCCACGGATACCGGCGGAGAAGATCTACGCCCTCCCCGAGAAGCTGCGCGAGGCTCAAGGGCTCTTCGAGGCAACTGGCGGGCTGCACGCGGCGGCGCTCTTCGACGCGGAGGGCGAGCTTGTGGCGCTCAGGGAAGACGTGGGGCGCCACAACGCCACAGACAAGCTCGTGGGCTGGGCACTACTGGAGCGGCGGTTGCCCCTGAGCGACCACATCGTCATGGTCAGCGGACGCAGCAGCTTCGAGATCCTGCAGAAATCCCTGATCGCCGGAGCCCCCATCGTGTGCGCCATCTCAGCCCCGAGCAGCCTTGCCGTTGACGTCGCGCGCCAGTTCGGGATGACCCTGATCGGTTTCCTGCGCGGAGAGCGGTTCAACGTCTATGCCGGAGAAGAGCGGATAGCGCTTTAGGCCTCAGGTTTCAGGCAGCAGTTCCGGACCTCGGTGCGAGGC
>JARDZQ010000110.1 GCA_029240775.1 Rubrobacteraceae bacterium
TGCCTAACCACTCGGCCATGCCGCCAGTCGCCCCGCGGCCAGAGCGGACGACGGGATTCGAACCCGCGACCCTCACCATGGCAAGGTGATGCTCTACCAGCTGAGCTACGTCCGCGCGCCGGGTAAATTTAGCACGCTGTCCTGGCTCTTACAAGCGCGGTTTGCGGGAGAAGACCACGTAGCGCAGGAGGAAGAAGCTGATGGTCGAAGCGACGGCGACGGAGATCAGCTTGGCCACGTTTCCCGCGAGATAAGCGGGTATGTCGGTGTAGATGAGCACGGGCCGGATGAGCACGAAGAAGAGCCCGTTGCTGATGCAGATGTTGAAGATCGCCTGCAAGGTAAAGAGGAGCCTCTGCCTCGGGTCGCGGCGCTGCGCGCGGCCTCGGAAGGTCCAGCGCGTGTTCCAGAAGTAGCTGTTTAAGTTCGCCAGCACGAGCGCCACCCCGTTGTAGAGGGCGAGCAGCGAGGGATCCCGCGTCGGCGCCAACCACAGGAAGAGGTTGAGCGTCCCGATGTCGACCACGGCGTTGGCGAAGCCGACGACCGTGAACTTCGAGAAGCGGACGCCGCCCTTCTTCAGCTTCGCGCCCCTGGTGTTCATCCCAACGCCTCTTCGTAGTACCCGCGCAAAGTCTGCGTCGAGAACACCCAGTCGCGTTGCTCGGCGGCCTCCCGCGCCCGGAGCACCAGCACGGCGCGAAGCTGCTCGTCCGAGAGGACGCGTCGCACGGCGGCCACCAGCGACGGCATGGAGTCGGCCTCGTAGAGTAACCCGGTCTCGCCTTCGATCACTATCTCGTGCGAAGGGCCGGTGCGGGCTGCGATGACCGGCAGCCCGGAGGCGAGCGCCTCGAGCATCGCGAGGCCCAGAGTGTCTGTTGTCGAGGGGAAGAGAAAGGCGTCGGCGGAGGCGTAGGCCGAGGCCAGGTCTTCGCCCTGCAGCACGCCGGTGAACACCGCCGGCGCCCCCCGAAACTCGCGCTCGAGGTTGGCCCTCGCGGGACCGTCACCGACGATGGCGAGCCGGGTGTTGGGCACCTCACGCAAAATCGCCTTTAGCCGCTCGATGCCCTTCTCCGGCGCGAGGCGGCCCACGTAGAGCAGGAGTTTGTCCCGGGGATGACCGACCGAGAGCCGCTCGCGCCACTCCTCGGAGGCCTTGTTCGGGTGGAAGCGGCGAGCGTCCACGCCCTGCGGCCAGAGGCGTATACGCTTCACCCCCTCCTCAAGCAGGTAGCTCATCGTGGCCTCGGAGGTGCACAGGTTGAGGTCAGCCCGGTTGTGGAGCTGCCTCGTCCACCAGCGCGCAGCGTTGGCAAGGAACTCCAGGTTGTAGTAGCGGGCGTAGGCGGCGACGTTCGTATGGTAGGAGGCCACGAGCGGCACCCCGAGGCGGCCGGCGTAGTAGATACCGCCCGGACCCAGGATAAAAGGGTTGACGGCGTGGATCAGGTCGGGCCCGAAGCGCTTGAGAGCGCGGCCGACCCCGGGGTGTGCGAAGGAGAGCTTTATCCTGGGGTAGGGCGGAAAAGGCACGCCGGGAACCCGGTAGATCGGGGCCCCCGCATAGGAGGTGGGGCCTCCGTCCGGATAACGGGGCGCTATGATGAGCATGTCGTCTCCCATGCGACCGAGCTCCTCTATGGTGTGGCGAAGGCGGGTGACGACGCCGTCGGTCGCCGGCAGGAAGGTCTCCGTGAAGAACGCGATACGCACCGGCTAGCGAGCCGCTCTCTCTAGAGGTTCGAGACTATAGCCTGCGTGAACTCCTTCGTGCCGGCAGACCCTCCGAGATCCTTCGTGCGCGTCTCGGGGCTCGCCAGCGCCGCCTCGATCCCCCGCTGCATGCGGTCGCCCTCCTCATTGTAGCCGAGGTGGTAGAGCATGTTCTTGGCCGAGAGCAGGGTAGCCAGCGGGTTGGCGCGGTTCTGGCCGGCATACTTGGGAGCCGAGCCGTGCACCGGCTCGAAGACGGCAGTGTCTTCACCGATGTTGGCCCCCGGCGCCACCCCGAGACCACCGGTCAGGCCGGCGCACAGGTCCGAGAGGATGTCGCCGTATAGGTTGGGGCAGACCAGCACGTCGTAGAGGTTCGGCTTCATGACGAGCTGCATGCACATGTTGTCCACGATGCGGTCGTCTATCTCCTCGAAGTCGTTCTCGTACTCTTTAGCGACCTCGAAGAACACGTCGCGGAACAGGCCGTCGGTGTACTTCATGATGTTAGCCTTGTGGACGACCGTGATGTGCTTGCGGCCCTGCTCTTTGGAGCGCTCGAAGGCCATGCGGCAGATGCGCTCGGTGCCCTCGCGGGTGATGATCTTGATCGACTCGGCGGCGTGCTTGCCGACTGTGTGCTCCACACCGGCGTAGAGGTCCTCCGTGTTCTCCCGGTAGATGACGATGTCTATGTTCTTGTAGGGCAGCTCGATGCCCGGCAGACTGAGGCTTGGCCGGATGTTCGCGTAGAGGTCGAGCTCTTTGCGCAGCGCCACGTTCACCGAGCGGAAGCCGGTTCCGACGGGCGTGGTGAGGGGGCCCTTCAGCGCGACCTTGTTGCGACGGATGGACTCGAGGACCGACTCGGGGAGCGGCGTGCCCTCCCTGTCCATCACAGTCTCTCCGGCCTCGGCTACCTCCCACTCGATATCCACGTCGAGGGCGCCGATTACCTCCTTCACCGAATCCGTAAGATCCGGGCCAATGCCATCACCCGGTATTAGCGTGACCGTGTGCGCCACTTGAGTTCTCCCTTCTGATTAAACAGCGCCAGTATAGTAACCCGGAGCATGGGTCGCTAACCCGTCCGACGACGGGGAACCCGGTCGAGCCCGCGCTCGGTCCGCTACTGCTGAGTGCCGAAGAAGAGGAAGGCGCCCACCAGCGCGATCAGCGCCAGCACGAGAAGGAAGATTATGGCGACGGGGATCAGGACCACGAGCGCGGCTTTGCCGGTGGTGGTGTTGTGCATTTCGCGGATGCCTACAATCCCAAGGTAGATTCCGTACAGGGCGAGTATCCCGCCGATAAACGGGATCCAGCTCACCAGGCTCGTCACCGCCGCGTACGCCCCCACTCTGAAGGTGGCCTCGAAGCCGGAGTTGCGCGACCCAACGATGAGCATGACGAGCAGGTGCAGTATCCCGGCGCCTATGAAGAGCCCGATAGCAGCGAAGATCGGCGCGAGAATGATAGAGGCAATGAACCCCCCGAGACCCTGGTTCATAGCACCTATGCCGACCAGCCCAAGCAAGCCCCCAAGGATCGCGGCGACCTCGTAGCAGATAATCGCGAAGATGAGGGGGTTGATGAAGTCCCCCTGGCGCAGGATGCCGCGGAAGAAGTCAACCGGCCGCAGCACCACCGCCTGCACGGTGGCGATGAAGGTCTGGACGGGATCGGTGTAGCGGAACTCCGCAGCCGCTGCGCTCCTCGAAGGTCCTGGCGAGGGCCCTCCAGCACCCGGAGGTGAGCCGCCGGAACTTTCCGTACCCCCCGTGCCCGTGTTGAAGTCCATGCGTCTCTCCTTTCGAAAGCACCGTAGACGGTTGGCCGCAATTTAACCCGTACCAAGCCCCCGCGCAACGGCCATCCGAGGGCACATCGGGTGCTGTAGAATACCTCCCAACATGTGCGTTTTGGTGAGAAAGCGGGATCTCAGGTGTCCTCGACGATAGAGACGCTCGAGCGGGAGCTCGGGGAGGCTCAGGCTGAGCGCGAGCGGGAGCAGCGGGCGGTGGTGCGGGCGGAGAACGCCCACGAGGCGGCGTGCTCGGCCCGCGACGAGGCGTGGTCGGAGAGCTTCGCCGAAGACCCGGAGGTCGAGCGGCTCACCTCGCTGGTCTACCGGAGGCGGCGCGAGCTCTACGAGGCCATCGACCGTCTCAAGGCCGCCGAGGGCAAGGAGCGCAGGATCAAGAGCCGCCTGATGTACGTGCTGCCCGCCGAGAGGCGCCGGTACCTCTCGGGGACGGTGGACGAGGAGTTCGAGGGTCTGCTGGACGCGGTGCGGGAGGCTTACCGGCACGCGATCCCCGACGTCGAGGTCGCTGTCGTCACCGAGAGACCGGGGGAGGTGGACCTGCGCGGAGACGCTACATGGCGGGCGCTCGAGCGCCTGTACTCCGGGACGGTTCGGAGGTGGGTCGAGATCCGGGCCGGTCAGCCCTCGCTGGAGGTGGGGACGATGGCCCGTCACATCTCCTACTACGCCGGCGGGCACACCCCGCGCGTCTTCGTCGGCGGCGAGGAGGTTCGGACGACGGGCTTTCGCGGCGCGGAACGCTTCGTAAGGCTCGCCGGCTACGACACCTCCGAGGGGCGCGTCGCGCTCGCCCGCATCACCGCCCGCCGATACCTCGACGAAAACTCCGTCGGGCGCCTCGCCAAGCGGATGCCGGCGCTGGTTCAAGTAGCCGAGATCGCGCGCCTCTACCAGTCCATGAACCTGACGGTGGACGAGATCCGCTGGCGCCTGGAGCAGCTGATCTCGCTCCGCTTCGAGGTACTCGAGGCGGTCTACAAACTCACCGGCGAACGCCGCCGCTTCTCCTTCTACGAGATAGCCCGCGCCGCTCGCCTCCTCGACAGCCACTTCCCAGACCCCGGCGTCGCCGCCGAGGCCCTGAACAGATCCGTCCAGAGAGCCCTCGGCACCGGCGTCCCGCTGGTCGACATCGCCTACCTGAGCGTCACGGCGGGCGAAGGCTTTTAGAGCTATCAGCTGACAGCCTTCAGCTTTTGGGTTTCGGCAGCCACCGCGTCGCACTTAACGTTCGTACCACACGAAGCCGCTCCAACAGGGCTTGGCCTCGGCAGAGCGCGAAGTTCGCGCACGGCGATATTCGCTCGCGCCTTTTTGCTGATAGCTGACGGCATGACCTCTCGGACCTACTGGTCCGAGAGGTCATGCTCGGGGACCGACAGATTGTATGGCCGGGCCGGCTTTTCGGCGAGCACTCGCACCTTGTAGACGAAGTCAGGGACGAACTCGCCGCGCCTGACCTCGAGTATCTGTACCGGCTGTCCCGTGGCTTTGAGCGCCGCGCGGTCTCCCACCGCATAGCGCGCCGGACGGTTGCGGTCGACCAAGATCCCCCTTCCACCTCGCAACCAACGTATAATGGACCCCGCTCCGGGGCGGCTTGCGGAGCATTCTGGCACAGTCGGTGGCACGTTGAGAAGGAGAGTGATGACCGAACGCTACGACCTCATCGTAGTGGGAGCGGGTCCAGGGGGCTCCGCCACCGCCTACTACGCCTCGAAGGCGGGTCTTAGGACCCTGGTCCTCGACCGTCAGGAGTTCCCGCGCGACAAGCCGTGCGGCGACGGTCTCATGCCCCACGCCGCCTCCGAGGTCTCACTCATGGGCCTCGGCGACTGGCTCGACGAACCCCACCACGGCAGGTTTACAGGCTTCTCTGTGTACTCCCGGACCGCCTACCTGCGCCAGGGCGTCCCCCCCACTCTCCACGGACCCTACGGCTACGTCGTCAAGCGCCAGGAGACCGACGCCAAGCTCCTGGAGCGCGCGATCTTTGCGGGAGCCGAGTTCCGCCCGAAGACCCGGGCCACCGAGCTGCTCCGCTCGGCGGCGGGAGAGGTCACGGGGATCGAAGCCACGAGCGGCGCCGAGGACCTTCGGTTCGAGGCTCCTCTCGTCGTCGCAGCAGACGGAGTGGGCGGCTTCGCGAACGAGGGCATGAAGGCGCACCAGAACGCCGTCGCCAGGAGGCAGTATTTCCGTGGCGTGAACGGTCCGAACAAAGAGGACCTGCAAATCTTCATAACCAGGGACATGAACGAGCACGGCGCAGGCTACGGCTGGGTCTTCTACCTCGGAGATGGCCAGGCCAACGTCGGGGCCGGGGTCTCGACGAGGACCCTCTCCCGAACCGGGCGTAATCTCAAGAACTTCTTCGACCGCTTTCTCGAGGAGCCCCGGCTTGCCGCGTGGCTCGACGGTGCCGAGCCCGAAGGTCCGGCCAAGAGCTGGTCGCTCAAGATGGGGATGTGGGGAGCAAAGAGGTATACGCGCGGGCTCATGATGGTAGGCGACGCGGCGAGCATGGTCCACCCGATAAGCGGCGAGGGGGTCGGCTACGCGATCGAGTCGGGGAGGCTGGCCGCCACCTGGGCGTACGAGGCGCACGAGCGTAGAGACTTCTCGGCCTCCCTCCTCTCGGGCTACGAGCACCAGCTGCGGCGCCAGCGGGCGCGCGAGCACCTCTCGGGACACGCCCTCGTCAACCTCGTCCCGAACCTCGGGGTACTCGAGCCGGTCTTCAAGGCCTGCGAGAAGGACCCTGAGGCCCGCCGCACCCTCATCGAGAGCTTCACGGGGGACGCCCCGATCTACAGCCTCCTCAAGCACCCGCGGACGCTGGCCAGCGC
>JARDZQ010000531.1 GCA_029240775.1 Rubrobacteraceae bacterium
GCTCGACGATGCGTCCCTATCCGCGCAGCCTCTTAACGGGCCGCCGGGATGATTCGGGGGGAGAAAATCTCGCAAATTCGGGGATTCTCGGGCTTTTTAGCAGCCTTTTCATACTCGTTGCACTACAATCTGCCGCTAATGTGTGAGTTTACTAAGGGTTGTTAACAATAGAAGGAGGCAGAGATTGAAGGTCCTGGTCCTGGGAGGCGACGGTTACTGCGGGTGGCCGACCTCGCTGCACCTATCGGATGCCGGCCACGACGTGGTGATCGTGGACAACTGCGTGCGCCGGCAGATCGACGCCGAGCTCTCGGCGGAGAGCCTCACGCCCATCGCAAGCCTCAAAGACCGGGTGAAGGCCTGGCGCGAGGTTAGCGGGCAGCAGATGGGGGTGGAGTTCGGCGACCTCCTGGATTGGGAGTTCGTCTCCGACCTCTTCGAGCGCCACCAGCCGGAGGCGGTCGTACACTTCGCGGAGCAGCGGGCCGCGCCGTATTCGATGATCGACCGCCGGCACGCGGTGTACACGCAGCACAACAACATCATCGGGAACCTCAACGTCCTTTTCGCGATCAACGAGTACGTGCCGGACTGTCACCTCGTGAAGCTCGGGACGATGGGCGAGTACGGCCAGCCCAACATAGACATCGAAGAGGGCTTTATCGAGATCGAGCACAAAGGCCGCAAGGACGTCCTGCCTTTCCCGAAGCAGCCCGGCTCCTGGTACCACCTCTCCAAGGTCCACGACTCGTACAACATCCACTTCGCCTGCAAGATCTGGGGCATACGGGCGACCGACCTGAACCAGGGCGTCGTCTACGGCACGGTCACGCCGCAGACGGAGCGCGACCCGCGCCTTGCGAACCGCTTCGACTACGAGGAGGTCTTCGGGACGGTCCTCAACCGGTTCTGCGTACAGGCGGCTATCGGGCACCCCTTGACGGTCTACGGCAACGGCTCGCAGACGCGCGGTTACCTGGACATCCGGGACACGGTGCGCTGCATCGAGCTGGCGGTGGAGAACCCCGCCGAGCGCGGCGAGTTCCGGGTTTTCAACCAGTTCACCGAGGAGTTCTCGGTCAGGCAGCTCGCGGATCTCGTGATAGACGCCGCCGGCAAGCTCGGCGTGGAGGCGCGCCTCGAGGAGATCGAGAACCCGCGCGTGGAGAAGTACGATCACTACTACAACGCCGCGCACACGAAGCTGCTGGACCTTGGCCTGGAGCCGCATTACCTGGGTGACGGGCTGCTGGACTCGCTGATGAACATCGCGATCCAGTATGGCGACCGCATCGACCGGGACGTGGTCATGCCGAGCGTCGACTGGCGCACCGGCAAGGCCAGGCAGCGCATACACAAGGCCCCGGCCGAGCCCTCCACGCTTTAATGTTCTCGGCGGAACATCTGAGCGTCGCGGGCCTCGTCTTCGCCGCGCTCTTTGCGGTGTACGGGGTCCTGCGGTACCGGGGGCGACGGGGGAGCCGCTTCGAGTTGCTCCTCTCGCTGACCATAGCCTTCGGCGTGGCCGTCGTGTCGGTGGCGCCGCAGGTGGGCGAGGTTCTTACCGGCATTCTCGGGCTGGAGCAGCGGGAGTTCGCGCTGATATCGTTCGCGACGGCCTGTTCCTGTACCTGCTCGGTCAGGTGAGCGCCGTCCGCAGCCGCAACCGCGACACCGTCATCGCCCTCGCCGTCCGCAGCTACCTGGAGAAGTACGGCACGCCCGACATGCTGCCGCCGGACACCCCGGCGGAGGAGGGCGCGCGCGAGAAGGTCATGGTCCTCGTCCCGGCGTACAACGAGGCCAAAAACATAGGCGACGTCCTGCGCCGGGTGCCGAAGGAGATTCTCGGGCGCGAGACGCGGACGCTCGTGGTCGTGGACGGCGCGACCGACGACACGGAGAGTGTGGCGCTGCGCGAGGGCGTCCCGACGGCGGCGCTCGCCGTCAGGTTAGGCAAGGGCGACGCGATGCGGGTCGGGTTCGAGATAGCGCGCCTGATGCGGCCCGAGATCGTGGTCACCCTCGATTCCGACGGCCAGTACAAGCCCGAGGAGATAGAGGACGTCATGAAGCCCGTGGTGGACGGGAAGGCGGACTTCGTCATCGGGTCGCGTTTTCTGGGCTACTACGAGGAGTCCGGGAGCGTAAGGCACGCGGGCGTGGTGTTCTTCTCGAAGCTTATATCGGTCCTGATCCGTCGCCGCATCACGGACTGCACCAGCGGCCTGCGCGCCATCCGGGGCGAGGGCGTCGACAAGCTGGATCTGCGCGAAGAGCAGTTCGAGACCAACGAGGTCCTGCTCGAAGCACACCGCAACCGCCTGCGCATCGTGGAGGTGCCCTGCTCGATGCTCAAGCGCAACGAGGGCAAGAGCAAGAAACCCCCGAAGCTGTGGTACCCGCTGGGGGTCATGTGGGTCATAGTCAGGACGTGGCTGCGCGGCAAGCCGGTGGGATAGAGGCATCGGGTTTCGGGCTTCGGGTTTTCTCGGCGATAGCGTCTCGTTGCTGGCAGACGAGTTGGCGCCGTGGTAGATCTGCCCCCATGAACGTTACCGCGGGGTCTTTTTGAAGGGCGCTCTCTCGGGCGCCCTTTCTCGTCGTCGTGGGGCGGGCGCAGGAAGCCTGTATGTCGCGGGGGCGTTTCTCGTCGCCGGGGTGTTGACGTATGTTTTTCAGAGCCTTTCGGCGCGCTCGTTGGGGACGGAGGAGTACGGGCCGCTCGCGCTGCTCTGGTCCGCGACCTTTCTCACCGTGCAGGTGCTATGGGTCGGGGGCACCCAGACGCTCGGGCGCTACGTCGCCGAGAGGGAGGCCCAAGGGCAGGGCTGGGAGCCCGTGGTCCGCTCGGTGAGGCGTTGGCAGATCGGGCTACTCGGCGCGTTCGTGATCGTCGCGGGCCTCGTAAGC
>JARDZQ010000111.1 GCA_029240775.1 Rubrobacteraceae bacterium
CAGAGTAGGGGGGCACACACCTCGCGATCGTCGCGCTGCTGCGGAATTAGGGTGAAGGGCGTATCTATCCCTTTCGCTTGCAAATGGCTAAAGTCGAGCTAAGAACCTAATCCGAAGGCCTATTCCTCCGCAAACCATTATAAGCAGCGGAGAATAGGTGGTAAGACAGGATCAAGCCCAACGCACCGATGGCAGCGTCGCTGATCCTGCCGCCTCTTGGCCCACTAGTCATCGAGCCGAATCTGATGCTGAAGCTCAGACTGCACCAAGACCAATCGACCCTGCGGCGAACATTACCCGAGGCGTCCGGCCTGGCGCGAGATCTCCGCGGCGTGCTGCTTCAAGGCCTCCCTCAACTCCGCAGGACTCTTCACCACGAACGAGCAGTCGAGAGCGGCCAGCACGCGCGCCATCCAGTCGAGGTCGGAGGTCGAAGAGCGCAGGAGGACACCGCAGGACGTCTCCCGGAGGGCGGTGCCGATCGAGGGCACCTGCCGGCGCGCCTCTCCGATGCCCGTCTCGAGCAGAACTTCGACCGACCAGCGGTCCTCCTGCATGGTCGCGAGCGACTCGAGCACCCGTTCCGGCGTGTCGAAGCCGGGAGGGCGCTCGAAGGTCTCTGAGAGCGCCTGGGCCTCCAGTACTCTGTCCAGCCTGAAGAGGCGCCTGCCACTCCTGAGGTGGCAGTAGCCGACCGTGTACCAGTAGCCTTCCTTGTGGATCACCGCGTAGGGGTCCACTTCCCGCTCGGTCTCCTCCGAGGCCCAGGAGCGGTAGCGCATCCGTACTCGCCTCCGCTCCCGCACGGCCTCGCTCAGCGTCACGGCTAACTCCCCGGCCGGGAGACGCGAAGGGACGGTGGCCGCGGGCACCACGGTCTCCTCGAAGACCCGCACCCGCTCCCGCAGGGCATCGGGCATCACCCTCTCCAGCTTCGCGAGCGCCCCTTCGACCGCAGGGGCGGCCCCCGAGAGACCGAGCCTGCGGGCCGAGAGCAGTCCGAGGGCCAGCGCGAGGGCCTCCTCATCGGTGAACATCATCGGCGGCAACTTGAACCCGGGCCGCAACACGTAAGCTCCGTACCTCCCCCGCTCGGCCTCCACGGGCACGCCCATCTCCTTGAGCATAGCCACGTAGCGGCGAACGGTCCGCTCCCCCACCTCCAGCCGCCTCGCCAACTCATTGCCCGTCATCCGCCCGCGCGCCTGCAACAGCTCCAGCATCGAGAGCAACCTCGTCGTCGGACGGTAGCCGTACACCCTCTCGACCTCCCGAAAACCTCGAAGATCCTACATCCAATCAGGAACAATTATGACCGCTTTAGCCGGTACTCTCACGCGATAGGCGAGCGAGGGAGACGAGCGGCGTGCACGAGTGGTGGGCAACGGAGTTCGTAAGGGACAGGAACGCCGGGATACTGCAGGAGGCGGAGGAGCGGAGGCTCGCGCGGCTGGTCGCCGCGGCGGGAAGGTCGTCGCTGCGGGCGCGTGTGGCGCGGCGGCTCTTCGGGTTCGCGGTGGCCCTGGAGCGCGATGAGACCTGGCAAGCTGTGTGGGAGAGGCTGGAGGCGCCCAGGCACCCGTGAGGCGGTCTGGAGGGCGCGTTGTCGGGCGCAAGCGTCTCGCGCTCTTCTTGCTGTGTCTCGCGTCTTTCATGGCGGTGGTCGAGGACACCATCGTCACCATTGCGCTGCCCTCGATGAGGCGGGATCTCGGCTTCTCCGGGCCAGACGCGCAGTGGATATTCAACGGCTACATGCTCGCCTTCGGTGGGTTCCTGATAATTTTCGGGCGCGCTGCGGACGTGTGGGGCAGGCGCCGGATTTTCATGGCGGGCCTCGGCCTGTTCGGCATCTCGTCGCTGCTCGGGGGACTGGCTACCGAGCCGTGGGTCTTGATCTCCGCCCGCGTCTTGCAGGGCGTCGGTGCGGCGGCGTTCGTGCCTGCCTCGCTCTCCCTGCTGACCGCCATCTTCGCCGAGGGTGAGAAGCGCAACCGCGCTATCGGCGTCTACGGCGCGATGGCGGCCCTGGGGTTCGTGGTCGGCATGGTGGGCGGCGGCATGATAACCGAACTCCTCAGCTGGCGGTGGGTACTCTTCGTGAACGTGCCCGTCGCCCTCGCCGCGGTGCTGGCCAGCCCGGCGGCCATAGCCGAGAGCCGGGACGAGGGAGCCCCGCGCGCCCTAGACGTACCCGGAGCAACGACGGCCACCCTGGGGCTTGCGCCGCTCATCTACGTCGTCTCCGAGTATACCGGATAACGGCTGGGCATCGCCCGCGACGCTCGGCTTCGGCGCCGCGGGCGTGTTGCTCCTGGCTCTTTCGTGCTGGTCGAGCGCCGCTCGCCGGCGCCGCTGGTTCCGCTCGATGCTCTCCGGGAGCGTGGCGTTGTCGGGCCGAACGTTGGGATCTTCCTGCAGTCCATGGTCGGCCTGCCGTGGCTCTACGTGCTGACGCTCTACCTGCAGGACGCGCTCGCCGCTGGAGGCCGGACTGCTCTTCTTGCCCATGACCCTCACCTCCGTAGTCGCGGCCCCCGCCGCAGGCAGGCTCGGCACGAGGACAACGGCGGCTTCTGGACTCGCGCTGTCAGCGGTGGGACTGCTCCTCACGATGGGCATGTCATCCGAGGGTGGCTTCCCTCCGGTACTCGCGGGCATGGTGGTCGGGGAGGCCGGGTTCATGCTCTGCAACGTCGCCCTGACGATCGCGGGCAGCGGCGGCGCCGGCGAGGACCGGAAGGGGCTCTCCGCCGGCCTGCTCAACACCTCCATACAGCTCGGCGACGCCTGGGGCCTGGGCATCGTCGCGACGGTGGTCGCGGCCGCCACCATCGGTGGTGAGGCGGCGAGTTCCGAGGCGCTCATAGGCGGCCTGCGGTGGGGAGCCCTAGCGTGCGTGGGCTTCGCCGCTCTGGCCCTGCCGGTCGTGCTGTTCGGTCTACCAGGCGGCAAGGAGCAGTACACATGAGGCGGCTCGCGCTCCTCGTCGTCCCTTCCAACGCGGGCGCCCACTGGCCCGGCCAGGAGAAGGCGCCGCGGGTGTTGCGGGAGGCGGGGCTGGTGGAGCGGCTGGAATCTTCGGGTCTCCCCGTGAGCGATCTCGGGGACCTCCCCCGGACTCGCTTCCGGCCGGACCCGGGGCATCACCCGCAGAGCCTGGAGGCCGTCCTTGGGGTGGTCGGATCCGTCGCCGTTCGGGTCGAGAGGATCGTACGTGACGGCCAGGTGCCGCTAGTGGTTGGCGGCGACTGCACCATCGAGCTCGGGGTGATCTCGGGTTTCCTGCGCGCGGGGGAGGACCCGGCGCTCCTGTACCTCGATGGCGGCGTGGACCTCTTCACCCCCGCCACCAACCCCACGGGCATCCTCGACTCGATGGGGATAGCACACATGATCGGGGAGCCGGGGGCGGCAGAGGAGCTCGCGCGAGAGGGTCCCCGCTTCCCGCTGATGGAGGACGAGAAGATCGTCCTCTTCGGCTACGAGCCCAACCCGCCGGAGACACCCGTGCTACAGCGGCGCTACATGCCCCGCTACCCCGCCGGGAACGTGCGGGATAGACCAGCGAGAGTTAGCCGCTGAGGCCGTCGCTCTCCTCGAAGATCTCGCGGAACGCTTCGTGGTCCACTTCGACGTGGACGTGATCGACTTCGTGGACCTCCCCGTGGCGGACGTGCCCCAGCACAACGCCGGCCTGAAGTTCGAAGAGGCCATCGCGTGCCTCGCGACCTTCGCGGCAAGCCCCGCCTTCGGGGGCCTTGTCATCACTGAGTTCAACCCGGATCAAGCAGACGAGAACGGGGAGATGGCCGCCAGGTTCGTCCGCCGCGTCGTCGGGGCTCTCAACGCGGCGGGCGGAGGGTGAGAGCGGTGATCTCCGGCCGGCACAGGAAGCGGAGGCGAGCGTGGACGAACCCGATGCCGCGGTTGGTGTGCTGGATCATGCCCCGCACGTCGTAAAGCCCCCTGGTGTAGCGCTGCGAGAAGGGAGGCAGGACCAGACGCCGCAGGAACGGGACAGCCACCTGGCCGCCGTGCGAGTGGCCGGAGAGCTGCAGGTCGAAGCGCCCGGTCGCGGAGCTCACGTCAGCGAAGTCCGGCTCGTGGGCTAGCAGTATGGCCGCGCCATCCTCCGGCAGCTCCCCGAGCACGAGATCCAGGCGGCTCTTTCCCTCCATGACGTCGTCTATACCCGCGACGTGCAGCGCCGCATCGCCCCGCCTCAGCGTGCGCACGGAGTTGATAAGCTCCGTGATCCCGCCCTCCCGCATGCACCGCCGCACGAGCTTGACGTCCGTCAGGTAGTCGTGGTTGCCGAGGATAGCCACGCAGCCGTCGCGCGCTCTGAGACCGCGCAACGCCTCGACGAGTCGTTGCGCGTCGAACTCCTTCGCCGAGTAGCTCGCGAAGTCGCCGGTTATGGCGACGAGGTCGGGTTGCTGGTCGTTAACCCTCTCGACTATGCGGTGCAGACGCTCGGGCTTCGACCAATCGTCGAGATGGAGGTCGCCGAACTGGACGATCCGGTATCCGTCGAACTCCGGCGCGAGCCGGGGCAGGGTTAGCTCCACGGGCCTGACCTCCAACCGGCGGGTCTCGACCTCCCGCGCGTAGAGAAGGCCGCCCGCCCCCAGGAGCGCCGTCGCCGCGGCCACCCGCTTCACGCCGCGACCGGCCACGTCCGGTGCCTCCCTAGATCCTTTCGAGAGCTTCGCGGATAGGCGTCTCGCCGGCCAGGATCTCGAACGTCTTGCCGTACGTGCTCTCCATCTCGAGTGCCTCGGCGAAGGTGCGGGCCACATCGGAGCGGCTGATCTCCCCCCGCCTGCCCAGGGACTCGGCGGCCTCGATCCTGCCGGTCTCCTCCTCGTCGGTCAGGCTCCCCGGCCGGATGATGGTGTAGTCGAGCCCGCTCTCTCGCAGCCGCTCGTCGGCGCGGGCCTTGGCGCGCAGGTAAGGCCGCATCGGCTCGGGGCCGCCCTCGGGATCATTTGCTCCCATAGAACTGAGCATCAGGTAGCGGCGCACGCCGTTCTGCTCCGCCGCCTCGACGAGCTTCGCCGCGCCCCCGTAGTCCATCGTCTCCTTGCGGGCGGCCCCGCTCCCGGGACCCGCACCCGCAGCGAAGACCACCGCGTCGCAGCCCTCCACCGCCCGGCCGACGGTCTCTACTCCCTCTTCTTCGAGGTCAACCAGCACGGGCTCCGCGCCGTCCGCCTCGACGTTGGACATCTGCTCCTCCTTGCGGACCAGCCCCAATACCTCGTGCCCGCTCTCGGCGAGCATCCTCACCAGCCGCCGCGCCGTCTTGCCGTGCGCCCCCGCTACGAGAACCTTCATAGCCACTTCCCTTCCTGAACGTTAGCTCTTCTCCGAAGGCCAGTTTACCCACGTTCGGTCACCGCCAGTGCGCCAGGTGGTGCTAGCGGTGATAGAGCGTGATCATGAACCGAGCCACTGTAACGATACTCCGACGATCTAGAGAGTGCAGTCGAAGCCTACATCTGGATCTCGAAGTTCCCCCGGCGTTGACAGCTGTGATGCAGACCGCGCTCAGAGTGTACCTCTCTGCGAGGGGATGCCTTGCAGAAGGCGTTTCGAAGACTGCCCTCGTGCTATCTTCGGGTGACAAGCCTCGCGGCCTGCCTCTGGTCAAGAAGGCTACTGTCCTAAGAGGGAAGTCCGTCGCCCAGACCGTTTTAGAGGACCGGCGTTGAGCGGCGGACGAGGTAGATCAAACTCCTGATCCTGTACCTCGACAACCGTCCTCTTGGTCAAACTCTACGTGGCCGAGGACGAGCGCGCAGATGTGAAACGGGCCATAGAGAGGACGTCGCAGGTGGCCACCTCCGTCATAGCTTAAGCCGAGGCGCGCTGCCGTCGCACGCAAGCTGCCCGGACGGCGTGATCTCCGGTGAGCAGCATCACCTGGGTCGTGGAGGTTCTCGGCGGTGAGTGAGAGACTTACGACGAGAGTCTGCCCGTAACCGATAGCCCGCCCGCCACTCGGCAAACCTGGCGGAGCGGCACGCTCTGCGCAGCTTCGATTCCATGCATCTGGCTTCCGCGCTGCTGATAGGCGGGGGCTCGCACGAAGAACTGCAGTGCCTCGCGTTCGGCGATGGTCTTAACCCCGCGTCCCGGCAGTCGGTAGCTGTCTTACGGTCTGGAAGACAGCCAGGAAGCCTCTTGACTCCTTCACCTCCCCACCGTAACCATGGGTTGTTCTCCCATCACTACCTCGACGAAGCCTCGGCGTGGTTTGTGGTTTGAGACGTTGATGAGCTTAACCGGAGCTTCATTGGTAATTAACCATGTTGAACGACTCAAGTGTTATATTGCGGATCGGAG
>JARDZQ010000112.1 GCA_029240775.1 Rubrobacteraceae bacterium
TATCGTCTCGGGGTCGGTGGGAGAGCCGCCGGCCCGAAAGAAGGCAGCCTTCACGCCGCGGTCGTCGTCCTGGGCCGGGAAGCCGTAGAACATGTTGCCATCGTCCGGCTCCCAGATAAATATCGGGAAGCGGGCTGGGAGGAAAGGCTCCAGTCCGTTCGTCGGCTCGAACCAGAACATCACCTGCCGCGTGACTTCGAGAGGGATGCCCAGGCTGGCGAGCAGCCGCGGGGCCCAGGCGCCCGGTGAGATCACGAGCCGCTCCGCCTCGTAGACGCTCTCGGTCGTCTCCACCCTGACCCCGCCATCCGTCGCCTCCCACGAGAGGACAGGCTCCTCGAAGCGGAGGTCTGCGCCTGAAGAGCCTGCCAGATCCAGATGAGCTTTCACGGTCTCCTCGGGGCGCACGAAGCCGGCCCTCTCCTCGTAGAGGGCGACTGTGTCAGGGCCAGGGGCGTAGGTGGGGAAGCGACGCCGGATCTCACCCACGTCGAGCAGCTCGTAGGGCAGGTCGTGTTCGTCCGCGCTAGCCACGCTGCCCGAGACAAGATCCCCATCTTCGCGCCCGATCATGAGCCCCCCCGTGAGCGTCATGAGCTCATGCCCCGTCTCCCTCTCCAGTTGTTCCCAGAGCTCGTAGGCGCGCAACAGCAGCGGGACGTACTCCGGCCCCTCGAAGTACGCCTGGCGGATGATGCGGGAGCGTCCGTGGCTGGAGCCCATGTCGTGGGCCGGGGAGAATCTTTCGAGTCCGAGGACCTTTTTGCCGCGACCGGCGAGCTCGTAGGCGGCGGCACTCCCCATGCCGCCCAGGCCGGCGACGATGACGTCGTGGGTCAAATCCCGCCTCTCTCGATCTCGGGCAGCGTGTAGTCGAGGTCGGCGGGCAGGTCGATAATATCCATCTGGGCCTTCTGGAGCTTGCCGGCGTAGTCCCAGTTCATCGCCTGCCAGCGGGTGAACTGGTCGAGGACCCATATCCCGGAGAGCCGGCTGCCGTTGCCGCTCCTGCCGTTGCCGCCGAAGGGCAGGTGCGCCTCGGCCCCGCTCGTCGAGTTGTTCACCGAGAGCATCCCCGCTCGGTTTCTCTCGCGGAAGCGCAGCGCGTTCTCGGCGTCGCGGGTGTAGATGGCGGCCGTGAGCCCGTAACCGTGGTTGTTCGAGAGGGCCACCGCCTCATCAAACGTCGAGAACCTGGCTACGCCTACGATTGGGCCGAAGGTCTCGGTCTTGTAGAGCTCGTCGTCCATCGTTACACCGTCGACGATGGTCGGATGGCAGTAGATGCCCGCCTCCGCGTCTCCGACGAAGCCTTCACGCGGGTTGTCCCTGTTGATGGTCCCCATCTCGGACGAGCCGTGGATGGAGTGGTGGCCCTCTATGAGTTCCAGCCAGCCGATAAAGCGGTCGTGGAACCTCTGGCTTAACATCGGGCCGTAGAGGACGTCCTGCGTCGGGTCGCCGATCCTCGCCCTCTCGACGGCGTCTGAGAAGCTGGTGAGGAACTCGTCGTGTACGGACTCGTGCACGATGGCCGTCCCGAGCGAGGTGCACCGCTGGCCCGCGGTCCCGAAGCCGGAGAAGAGAGCACCCTCCACCGCGAGGTCCAGGTTGGCGTCGGGCATGACGACGAGGGGGTTCTTGCCCCCGAGCTCGAGGCAGGGCGACTGCATGTGCCGCCCGCAGAGCTCGCCTATCTTCTGGCCGACCTCGGTCGATCCCGTGAAGCCGACCTTGTCCACGAGACCTTCGTCCAGTGCCCTCTCGAGGCCGTCGAAGGCTGCCGGTCCCTCGGCCTGGACGACGTTCAGGACGCCGTCCGGGAGGCCGGCGTGGATGAACAGCTGGGCGAGGGCGTCGGAGATCGCCGGTGAGTACTCTGCCGGCTTCCAGACCACGGCGTTGCCGCAGGTAAGCGCCGGGACCATGTACCACGAGGGGACGGCGACGGGGAAATTGCCCGCGGTGATTATCGCGGCGACGCCGACCGGCATCCTGAAGGTGAAGAGCTGCTTCTCCGGCATCTCCGAGGGGACCGTCTGGCCGTAGAGACGGCGTCCCTCGCCGGTAAAGAAGTCGCAGGTGTCTATGATCTCCTGCACCTCGCCCAAAGCCTCCGTGTAGGGCTTACCGATCTCGCGGGTCACAAGGCGAGCCAGGGCTTCCTTGTTGTTCTCGACGATGCGTCCTATCTTCTGGATGACGCGGGACCGGATCGGGGCCGGGACCGCAGCCCACTCCCTCTGCGCCTCGCGAGCGGCCAGACAGGCCGCCACAAAAGTGCCCGCGTCGCCGAGGAGGACCTCGGCGACCGTCTCGGCGGTCCGCGCGGGGTTAACCGAGCCGAAGGTCCCTCCTGGCGCGTCTTCGAGCGTCCTGCCCTGGACGATGGAGGCGACGGTTCGGGCGGAGGACGCGGTCGCGTCTCGTGCGTCTTTGGTGCGCATTAGCATGCCTCCCGGAACGTCGGTGTTCTTGGGTTCTCGACCCTTGCGACACATCCTACACCAAAGCTCCGGGTGCCTCCCCTCTCTAGTAAAATCCGTATAGAGAAGCGATCGTAGCGGCGTCAGGTGGGGGTTTTCCGACTGTGGGGATCCTGGACAAAGCCATAGCCAACTCCGTGCCGGTCATCCCACGACCGGTGGTGCGCAGGATCTCGCGCCGCTACATCGCGGGCGACACGCTGGAGGAGGCCGTGGCAACGGTCCGGGACCTGAACGAGAAGGGCTGCGTCGCAACGATAGACCTCCTCGGCGAGAGCACCGAGAGCAAGGCCGACGCCGCCCGGACGCTGCGGGATTACGAGAAGGTCATAGACGCGCTCGAAGCGCACGATCTCCGGTCGGGGATCTCGGTCAAGCTCACGGGCCTCGGGCTGACGCTGAGCGAGGAGCTGTGCCGGGCGAACCTGGAGAAGATCGTCGAGTTCGCGGGGACCAGAGACCGTTTCGTGCGGGTGGATATGGAGGACTCGCCGTACACCAGCATCACGCTGGAGATGGTCATGGAGCTGCACAGGAGGTACGGGAACGTCGGGGCCGTGATCCAGGCGTACATGCGGCGCAGCCTGGAAGACGTGTGTCGCCTGGCGGAGGCCGGCGTCTCGGTGCGTCTGTGCAAGGGCATCTACGACGAGCCACGCCGCATAGCCTACAAGGACTTCGATACGGTGCGCGAGAACTACAGGCTGCTCCTCGAGGAGCTCCTCGGAGGCGGCGTCTACGTCGGCATCGCGACCCACGACGAGTTCCTAGTCTGGCACGCTCTCAGACTCATCCACCAGCTCGAGGTCCCCAAGGACCGCTACGAGTTCCAGATGCTACTCGGGGTTGACGAGGAGTTACGTAGCATCCTCGTCAACGCCGGGCACAAGCTCAGGGTCTACGTGCCATTCGGAGAGGACTGGTACGAGTACTCGAGCCGGCGCCTCAAGGAGAACCCGAAGATAGCCGGCTACGTCGCGAAGGACGTATTCGGTAGCGTCGCGAGCACCATAAAGAGATAGGAGGCGGATAGATGGGACTCATCCCGTACAAAAACGAGCCGTACCTGGACTGGTCGGACGAGGCGAACGTAGAAGCTATGCGCTCCGCCCTGCAAGACGTGGGCAGCAGCCTCGGCGAGAGCTACCCGCTCGTTATCGGCGGCAAGAGGATAGAGACCGACGGCGAGATCGTCTCGGTCAACCCGGCCAATCCCTCGCAGGTCGTGGGGCGAGTCGCCGCCGCGAGCGAGCGCGAGGCCGACATGGCGCTGGACAAGGCGACGGCCACCTTCGAGACGTGGAGCCGGACGGCCCCCGAGGCGCGGGCGCGCATACTCCTTAGGGCTTCGGCGATCATAAAGCGCCGCAGGTTCGAGCTGCTCGCCTGGGCCGCCCACGAGGGCGGCAAGACCTGGGCCGAGGCCGACGCTGAGGTGGCAGAGGCCGTAGACTTCATGGAGTACTACTCCCGCGAGATGCTGCGCTTGAAGGACGGGGTGGAGATCTACTCCGTCCCCGGCGAGGAGAGCCGCTACTTCTACCAGCCGATGGGGGTGGGGGTTACCATCGCGCCGTGGAACTTCCCCGTGGCGATCCTCATGGGCATGACGAGCGCGGCTGTGGTCACCGGCAACACCGTCGTGATGAAGCCCTCGGAGTTCACGAGCGTAATCGGGGCGAAGGTGATGGAGATCTTCGAGGAGGCCGGGGCGCCGGAGGGCGTCGTCAACTTCGTGCCCGGCTACGGCTCGGAGATCGGGGACTATCTGGTTCAGGACGCCCGCACCCGCTTTATCTCGTTCACCGGCTCGATGAAGACGGGCTTGAGGATCAACGAGCTCGCCGCCCGTCAGATAGAGAACCAACGCTGGGTCAAGCGCGTCATAGCCGAGATGGGCGGGAAGGACGCCATGATCATCGACGACTCCGCCGACCTCGACGCGGCCGCTGCGGACATCGTCGCGAGCGCCTATGGCTACTCGGGTCAGAAGTGCTCAGCCGCCTCCCGCGCCATCCTGCACGCCGACGTACACGACGATGTTCTCGAGAAGGTTATCGAGAAGGCGAAGGCGCTCAAGATCGGGGCTCCGACCGAAGGTGGCCCGGACGTGAACGTCGGTCCCGTCATAAGCGAGCCCCAGTTCGAGAAGGTGACGAACTACATAGATGTCGGCAAGAACGAGGGGGAGACTCTCCTGGGCGGCGACCCCGGCGACCCGAGCGAGGGCTACTTCGTGCCCCCGACCCTCTTCGAGGTAGACTCCACGGCGACGGTGGCGCAGGAGGAGATCTTCGGCCCCGTTCTCTCCATCATACAGGCCCGCGATTTCGAGGACGCTCTCCACATCGCCAACGACAACCCCTACGGCCTCACCGGCGGCGTCTACTCGAGGAATCGGGATCATCTGGAGCTCGCCCGCCACGAGTTCAGGGCCGGTAACGTCTACTTCAACCGCAAGATCACCGGCGCTTTGGTGGGCGTGCAGCCCTTCGGCGGCTTCGGCATGAGCGGAACCGACTCGAAGGCCGGCGGCCCTGACTACCTGCCGCTCCACATGCTCGCCAAGACCGTCGTCGAGCGGTTCTAGCGACCCAAGACGCGTTAGAGCCCTGAACTCCTCGCGCTACATCTCCTTCACCCGCGAGGAGTGGAGCCGGCTGCGCGCCTCGACGCCGCTTGACCTGGACGAGTGGGACCTCGCCACACTGCGCGGCCTCAACGAAGAGGTCTTCCTGGACGAAGTGATCGAGGTGTACCTCCCGCTCTCGCGGCTCCTGAACCTCTACGTTGCGGCCACACAGAGCCTCTACAGGGTCACGGATACCTTCCTCGGCAAGCCGACCTCCAAGGTCCCCTACATCATCGGGATCGCGGGCTCGGTGGCTGTCGGGAAGAGCACGACGGCCCGGATCCTGCGCGCCCTGCTCGCGCACTGGCCCGACCACCCCAAAGTGGACCTCGTGACCACCGACGGGTTCCTCTATCCCAACGAGGTCCTGGAGGAGCGGCGCCTGATGGCCCGCAAAGGCTTCCCGGAGAGCTACGACGCCGGGCGTCTACTGCGCTTCGTCTCCGACGTGAAGTCCGGCAAGCCGGAGGTCGCCGCACCCGTCTACTCGCACCTGGCCTACGACGTGCTCCCCGACGAGGCCAAGCTCGTCCGCCAGCCTGACGTCATGATCCTGGAGGGTCTCAACGTCCTGCAGACCGAGGATGGGGGACAGAGGGAGGTGCCAGGCACTTTCGTCTCGGACTTCTTCGACTTCTCGATCTACGTCGACGCCGAGGACGCCGACCTCGAAAAGTGGTACGTGGACCGCTTCCTCACGCTGCGGGACACGGTCTTCCAGGACGAGAACTCGTACTTCAACCGTTACGCGAGCCTCTCGACAGAGGAAGCCAAGACGGTAGCACGGGGCATCTGGACGGAGATCAACGGTCCCAACCTCGTGCATAACATCAAGCCGACGCGCGAGCGGGCGCACCTGATCCTGGAGAAAGGCTCCGACCACTCCGTGCGGTCGGTGAAGCTGCGCAAATTGTAGGGCTACCCGCCGACGGCGTAGGTCTCGGTGAAGACCGGCGACAGCCGCTGATCGCCCTCCGAACCGGCTGGGTCCACGGCTATGAACTTGAGGGTCGTCGTGTTCACAATGGGTATAGGTTCATCGTAGAGGATGTCGTCCGGGGTGGGTTCGGTGCCATCGGTGGTGTAGAAGATCTCCGCTTCCGGGTCAGAGGCCGCCAGGGTCACGGATCTGGCCCCGGCGTACAGGCCGCTCCTGGGGCTGGCGAACGCGGTGAGGCGTGCGACCTTGCCCTGGACGGTGAACAGATCCGTCCGCACCCGGTCG
>JARDZQ010000113.1 GCA_029240775.1 Rubrobacteraceae bacterium
AGGAGTCCGGACACGACGCCCACAAGTGGCGCCAGAAGCAGCCAGCTACGCTTGGCACAGATTGATGTCGCGAAGCGTCCCAAAATACGCGACAGCAGCGATCTCACGGAGCCCCCTCCTCGTCGCCCTTCTCACCTTATGAGGCGATGTTGTGACCCAATGTTACAACCAGCTCCAAGAGCGGTCAATGGCCCTCGGGCGGCGCAATGCAGGATATGCGTTCAGCTCGATTGAGCTGGATAGAGATGTGCGATCGTCGGATGCGTCCTTCGTGGCCCGATTCTAGCCAGAATCCGCCAGTCGAGAGGGCGTTCGATCAGCGTGGAGGGATGGCGTGCCATGCCTCCACGTTTCGCGTGGTGCCTCGTACGGGGTTAGGTCAGTAAGCGCGGGCAAAGACGGCAGTCTGGCCCGGCTTGCCGGAGACGAGGTCATTCCCTTCCTGCTGGTCGAAGGGCAGGAGCCGAATCGTGGCCTTCGTGTCATCTTTGATCCTCTGCTCGGTCTCCTTCGTGCCGTCCCAGGGAGCTACGACGAAGCCGCGTTTGCTCTCGATCAACTCCTTGAATTCGTCGTAGCTCCAGGCGTAGCGGGTATTCTGGTCTCTGAACTCGGTGGCCTGCCTGAGCATGTTGGTCTGGATCTCGCTGAGGAGAGCCCGCAGTCTCTCTGAGAGAGCCTTGCGCCCGACGAACTCCTTCTCTCCCGTGTCGCGGCGCACGAGCACGGCCTGACCCTTCTCGATGTCTTTCGGCCCGAGCTCGACGCGCACCGGCACACCGCGCAGCTCATGCTCGTTGAACTTCCAGCCCGGCGAGTGCTCCTCGTCCAGGTCGATCTCCATCCGGAGGTTCGCGGCCTTCAACTCGGAGTAAAGAGCTTCGGCCTCGCGCCTCACCTCGCCCTTGTTCTGGCCGCGCCAGATCGGGACTATTACCGCCTCGGTGGGCGCTAGTTTCGGCGGCAGTCTGAGACCCCTGTCATCGCCGTGGACGAGGATGAGCCCGCCGATAACGCGCGTCGAGAAGCCCCACGAGGTCTGGTGAGCATAGACCCGGTTCTGTTCCTCGTCCAGAAAGGTTATGTCGAAGGCGCGGGAGAAGTTCTGCCCGAGGTCGTGGCTCGTCGCGGCCTGCAAGGCCCGGCCGTCGCCCATGAGACCCTCACAGGTGAACGTCTCCAGCGCCCCGGGAAACCGTTCGGAGGCGCTCTTGGCGCCGGTCAGGACCGGCATGGCGAGCACCTCGTAGAAGCAGTCGCGGTAGACGCCCTGCATCCTCAGGGCCTCCTCGCGCGAGCCCTCGGCCGTGGCGTGCACCGTGTGGCCCTCCTGCCAGAGGAACTCGGCGGTGCGCAAAAATGGACGCGTGACCTTCTCCCAGCGCATCACGTTGCACCACTGGTTTATGAGGAGGGGCAGGTCCCGGTAGCTGTGCACCCAATTGCTGTAGAACTCGCAGATGATGCTCTCCGAGGTGGGCCGGACCGCCAGGCGCTCCTCGAGCTCCTCGCGTCCCCCGACCGTCACCCACGCAAGCTCGGGGTCGAAGGCCTCGACGATCTCGGCCTCCTTCTTAAGGTAGCTCTCGGGGATGAGCAGCGGGAAGTAGGCGTTCTGGTGGCCGGTCGCCTTGAAGCGCGCGTCGAGGTCCGCCTGGATGCGCTCCCAGATAGCGTACCCGTAGGGCCTTATGGCGAACGTGCCGCGCACCGGCCCGTAGTCGGCCAGCTTCGCCATCCGGACGAGCTGCAAGTACCACCTGCTCGTATCCTCGCTCTTCTTCGTAAGCTTCTCGACCGCTTCGGTCATCCGGAAGCTCCTCTCTAGGTATCAAGCTCGTGGTGGGAAAGTATAGCGCCCGCTACGTGGCCGGCTCTAGGATCTCCTTGCCGACGTACGGAACGAGCATCTCGGGGAGCGCCACCGAGCCGTCCTCTCGCTGGTAGACCTCCAGCAGCGCTATGAGGACCCGGCTTATGGCGAGTGCGGTGCCGTTGAGGGTGTGGAGGAGCTGGGGGCGGCCGCCGTCTTTTCTGTGCCGGATCTTCAACCGGCGGGCCTGGTAGTCGGTTGTGTTGGAGGTGCTTGTTACCTCCCCGTAGTCGTCGCGGCCCGGCATCCAGGCCTCCAGATCGAACTTGCGGTATGCGGCGCCGCCGAGGTCTCCGGTGCAGATGTCCACTACGCGGTAAGGGAGACCGAGGCCCTGGAAGATCCGCTCCTCGATCCCGAGCATCTCCGCGTGCATCTCGTCCGACTGATCCGGCGCTGTGAAGGCGAACATCTCGACCTTGGTGAACTGGTGAACGCGGTAGAGGCCTCGGCTCGCGCGCCCGTGGGAGCCTGCTTCGGTACGGAAGCAGTGGGAGAGCCCGGCCAGGCGGATGGGCAGTTCATCGTCATCTACTATCTCGTCTGCCAGGGAGCCCGCGAGCGTTATCTCCGCGGTCGCGATCAGCGAGAGGTCCGAGTCCTCGACGGAGTAGATCTGGGTCTCCGGCCCCCGCGGGATGAAACCGGTCCCGACGAGCATCTCGTCGCGCGCGAGGTCGGGGGTGATGGTCGGCTGGTAGCCGCGCCGCGTGAGTATGTCCATGGCGTAGCGCACCAGCCCGAGCTCCAGCAGCACCGCATCCCCGCGCAGGAAGTAGAACTTGCTCCCCGCCACCTTGGCACCCGCGTCGAAGTCTATAATGCCTAGAGTTTCGCCCAGCTCGACGTGGTCCCTCGGCTCGAAGGCGAAGGTGGGGATCTCGCCCCAGCGCCGGATCTCGACGTTCTCCGAGTCGTCTTTGCCGATGGGCGCGTCAGGGTGGGTCATGTTGGGGACCTTCAGGAGCTCCTCGCGCAGCCGCTCTTCGACCCCGGCTAGCTCCGCCTCTCGCTCCGGGATGCGGTCCTTCATCGTGCGCGACTCGGCTATGAGCCTTTCGCGGGCCTCGGGGTCCTGTTCGCGGCCGATGCTCTTCGCCATCTGGTTCTGCCGCTGACGGAGCTCGTTCAGCTCCCCTATCAGGGCCGAGCGCCTGTCTGCCAGCTCGACGACCAGCCCCACGTCCGCCTCGACGCCGCGGTTCCTGCAATTCTCCTGCACGGCTGCGGCGTTCTCGCGGATGTATCTGAGATCGAGCAAGTGTGCCTCCCTTTGGTCGGCAGCTTTCAGCCTTCAGCGATCAGCTTTCAGCATTTTAGCCTGTCAGGCATTGGATACTTTAGTTCGTCGCCCCTGTGTTCTTGCTGAGAGCTGACTGCTGACCGCTAACAGCTAATTCCGAGAGCGCGCGGTTCTCTTCTCTTATCCTTAGAAAGAGGAGCGCTGCGTTGAGCGTGGAGAAGACGAGGGCCGTGATCCAGGCGCCGAAGATGAGCGGGAAGGTCGCTACCTCCACGGCAACGACGACGTAGTTCGGGTGCGGAAAATACCTGTACGGACCACGCCTGACCAGCGTCGTTCCGGGCACGACCAGTATCCGGGTGTTCCAGTACTCGCCCAGAGAGAAGATCGCCCAGTAGCGCAGCGGCTGGACAAGCAGAAAGAGCGTCAGCGGTATCGGCCAGTAGACGGGCACATCGGGACCTCGCAAGATCCCTTCGACCAGCGTCGAGAGCAGCCACAGGACGTGGAGCCCGACCATCAAGGGGTAATGTCCCCGCCCCCTCTCGACGGCGCCGCGAGCGTGCAAGATCCGCTCGTGGCGGCGCGAGAGCCGAAGCTCCAGGAGACGTTGGATAGCGACGAGACCGACACCGGCGACGAGGAAAGTGACGCTCAACGAACTTCCCGCCTGACCTGCTCCAGAGAAGGCTGAGCGCTCAGATGCTGAAGGCCCAGGGCCTTCAGCATCTGAAAAACACGTGCTCCGCGGAGAAGCCAGGCCCCATCGCCGAGAGCACCCCGAGGTCGCCGGCCGCGTACCCCGGGCTTCGCAGGAAACGCTCCAAGATAAACAGCACCGTGACGCTGGACATATTGCCACACTCGCGCAGCACGGCCCGGGAGTGAGTGAGCCCACCCGGCTCGATGCAGAGCACCTCCTCGAAGGCGTCGAGCACCTTCGCGCCGCCAGGATGGAGGACGTAGTGCTCAATATCCTCGAAGTCCAGGCCGAGGCCATCACACGCCTGCGCCAGGTTGTCGCGAAATCTCTCCTGCACGATTATCGGCACGCTCTTCGAGAGCTGGACCTTGAGACCGCTCTCGACGAGCTCCCAGCCCATCACGTCCTCCGTGTCGGGCCAGGTGGTGCTGTAGCCACCGAGCACCTCGGGGCCGGAGCCCGAGCCGAGGACCACGGCTGCGGCACCATCGGCGAAGAGGCTGGTCGAGACCAGGTTGCTCTTCGAGAGGTCGCCGCGCTGGAAGGTCAGGCCCGAGAGCTCGACCCCGATGAGGAGGACGAGCTCCTCCGGGTAGAGGCGGGCGTGTTCGGCGGCGCGGGCGAGACCGGCGGCTCCGGCGGCGCATCCCAGGCCCCAGATCGGGACGCGGCGCGTGTGCTCCGAGAGGCCGAGGCGGAAGATCAGCTTCGCGTCCAGCGAGGGCGTGGAGACGCCCGTCGTCGAGACGAAGAAGATCGCCCCCACTTCCTTCGGATCCGCGCCCACACGATCCAGAGCTCTGCGGGCCGCCTTCTCGGAGAGGGCGAGGGCGTGCTCGATGTAGAGTGCGTTCTTCTCGGGGAAGGTATGGTCCTCCTCGAACCACTCTACGGGCACGCAGAAGTAGCGGTTCTCGACGTGGACGTTGTCGAAGATGGGGATCAAACGCTCGAAATCCCTGTGGGTCTCCGCGAACATGCCCCTGGCGAACCGCTTCGCCTCGCCCTGTCCTACGCAGTGGGGCGGCAGGGCAGTCGCGACCGAGAGGATCTTGGGATCTCTCAACTCGGCGCCGGCCTCGCCTCCGCCGCAAGTTCAGGCTCCTCACAGGTGTTACGGAAGACGTACTGGGAGAGGCGCTTGCGGTGGCGGCTCGACCAGTCGATGGTGGGGCGACGCTGCTCCTCAGGCACGTACCCGAGCCGGTAGACGGCCATCAGCTCGAGATCGTCGGGGACTTTCAGGAGATCCTGTATCCTCTGCCAGTTCTCGGGGATCTCCATCGGCGTGGAGACGAACTGGATGCCCATCCCTATGGCCGCGGTGGTGAGCCAGATGTTCTCGACCGCGGCCCCCATCCCGAAGACGGAGTAGAAGCCCGAGAGCTCCCCTGGCCGGTATTCGGCCCTGTCCAGCAACACGGCCAGCAGCAGCGGCGAGCCGGCGACCAGCTTGCGGTTGTCCTCGCCCAGAGTCCGTGGGACGCCGAAGCGGTTCATCACCACCTGTCCGGCGTCTGAGAAGATCTGGCGCCTGAAAGGCTTGAGTACGCCGGGCATCTGGTCGAAGTGGATGCCGTCGCGCTTCTCATCCATCTCCTCCTCGGAGAAGCGGAAGTAGGGCCGGTACCGCTTCCAGAAGGTACCCTCCTCGAGCAGGCGGGTCATGCTCTCGCCGCTGATCCTAGCGACCTCCTCGATGGTGTGGCGGTCGTCCACGAGCACGAAGCGCCAGGGCTGGCTGTTGAAGTGCGAAGGCGCCATCGCCGCGACCTCGACCAGAAGGTGCTGGTGCTCTGTGCTCACCGGGTCCGGCAAGAAGGGCCCGTTGGTCGTCTTGCGTCTCTTCACCACCTCGAGGAAATTCAAGTCAGCCTCCTAGAGCAGGGATACGAGCCCGGTAGCGTAGAAGATCATTGCCAGAGAGGCGAGCACCGCGTGCCCCGCCGTGCCCGCCCGCACCCGCGGCAAGACGAGGTACAGCGCCAGGACCGGCAGGAGCGCCCAGCGGTACGGCGCTCCCTGCAGGAACCCCACGCCGACGGCGAGCGCCGCCGAGGCGAAGACCGCGAAGAACAGGGCGTGGTGCAGCCAGCGGAAGGGTTTCGTATCTACGACTCCCAACTGCACGACTACCCCTAGCGCGAAGTTGGCCAAGAAAAGCGCCGTCGCAGCGTAGAAGATCAAGCCCTGCTCCTAGATAGCATCCCCGGAGGTTATAGCATAGGGCGGGGCGCGTGGGCCCGGTTCGGCGGTGTTAAGATTCGTAGTTCGAAGGGTCTTACGCTTTGCTAGGGGGCGAGATGCAGAACGGACGCCCGGCGGCATACATAACGGGGGTAGGGGTGGTCAGCCCCATCGGGATCGGGCGCAAGCGGTTCTGGAGCTCGCTGCTCGCCAACGAGAGCGGCGCGGGCCCCATAACGCTCTTCGACCCGGAGGACTTCGAGGTGAGGATCGCCGCCGAGTGCTCGGACTTCGACGCGAACGACTACATGGACCGCAAGCTGGCGGCCCGGACGGACAGGTTCGCCCAGATGGCCCTCGCCTCCGCCAAGCTCGCCCTCGAAGACGCCGGCGCGTGGGACGAGTTAAACCACAGACCGGAGCGAGTGGGTCTCATCCTGGGTAGCGGCATCGGGGGCGTGATGAGCATGGAGACCACCCAGGCGACCATAGACAGCAAGGGTCCCGCCAGGGTCAACCCGTTCTCGGTCACCAAGATAATGCCCAACTCGGCTGCGGCCCACATAGCGATCCAGCTCGGTGTCCAGGGCCCTTCGTCCACGGGGGCTCTAGCGTGCTCCTGCGGCACGGACATGATGGGCCTCGGCTTCGACCTCATCCGCCGCGGCGACGCGGACGTGGTGCTCTGCGGCGCCTCCGAAGCGACGATCACACCCGTCATCGTAGCCGGCTTTATCGCGATGCGCGCGATGAGTCGGCGCAACGACGACCCGGAGGGGGCTTGCCGGCCCTACGACGCGGACCATAACGGGTTCCTGATCGGCGAGGGCTCCGCGGTGGTGATCTTGGAGAGCGCCGAGTCCGTCGAGCGCCGCGGCGCCGAGCCCTACGCCAAGATGACCGGCGTGGGACGCACTACCGACGCCTACAACATCACCGATCCTGACCCGAAAGGGCTCGGGGTACTGCGGGCCATGCAGCTCGCCGTGAAGAGCGCCAGGCTCGAAGGGGAGCAGATCGGCTACATCAACCCGCACGGGACAGGCACGGTCGCGGGCGACGGCCCCGAGTCGAGGGCGATGGCCGAGATCAACCCGAACGCCAGGGTCTCCGCCACGAAGTCCACCCTGGGGCACTCTTTAGGGGCGAGCGGCGCGATAGAGACCACTATCTGCGCCCTGGCCATAAAGGAGCGAACCATCCCCCCGATGCGCAACCTGAGCGAGCTGGCCGACGACTGCGCCGAGCTGGACTACATCGTAAACGAGCCGCGAGACGCCCCCGACCTCGAGGCGGCCCTCTGCGCCAACCTCGGCGTCGGCGGCCACAACGCCGCCGTCGTACTGGAGAGGGCGTAGGAGATCATGGCGCGCACAGAGAACCCGTACGAACTACCAGAAGATCTCCCCGTCCCGACCGACGACGGGGCCGCGGACCACCTGCCCGGAATACAGATACCATCCGTTCCCTTATCTTCGACGGCGGGAGAGACCGTAGATCTTTCGGCGCTATCGGGCAGAACGGTCGTCTATTGTTACCCGATGACGGGTAGGCCGGGCAGTGATCTTCCGTCGGGGTGGGATGAGATCCCGGGCGCCCGCGGCTGCACCCCGCAGTCGTGCTCCTTCCGCGACCACCACGCGGAGTTACAGGCCCTGGGGGCGAGGGTGTTCGGCCTCAGCACGCAGGATACGGAGTACCAGCGGGAAGCGACGCAGCGGCTTCAACTGCCCTTCGCGCTCCTCAGCGACGAGGACCTCGCCTTTGCGGACACCTTGCGTTTACCTACCTTCGAGGTCGACGATATGGTTCTGTTGAAGAGACTGACGCTGATCATAAAAGACGGCCGGATCGAGAAGGTCTTCTACCCGGTCTTCCCGCCTGACAGGAGCGCAGAGGATGTCGTCGGGTGGCTCGAAGCCTTAGGGAGGACAAGCAATGTATAGAGCCGAAGAACGGCTGAGGGAGCTTGAGGCTATAGTGGCCCCGTACGGCAGCGCGCTGGTCGCTTTCTCGGGCGGGGTGGACTCCTCGCTCGCCCTGGCGGTAGCCACGCGGGCGCTCTCCAGCGAGAAGGTCGTCGCCGTCACATCGAACAACGAGACGTACCTTCCCTCGGAGCTGGACCTGGCGCGCGGGTTCGCTAGTTCTCTAGGGGTCGAGCACCTGGTGGTCAACACGCGCGAGCTCGACGACCCCAACTACGCGAGCAACCCCACCAACCGCTGCTACTTCTGCAAGAGCACCCTGTATTCGGACCTTAGCCGGCTCGCCGACGAACGTGGCTACGCTTGCGTCGTTGACGGCGCCAACAAGGACGACGAAGGCGACTACAGACCCGGAAGGAAGGCCGCCAGGGAGCTCGGGGTAGTCTCGCCGCTCTCTCTGGCCGGTGTAGGCAAGGCGGAGGTGCGGGAGCTCGCGAAGTACCTCGGGCTACCGAGCTGGGACAAGCCGGCGCTCGCGTGCCTCTCCAGCCGCTTCCCGTACGGGCAGGAGATCACCCCGGAGAAGCTCGCCCAGGTGGCGCGTG
The DNA here is from genome assembly GCA_029240775.1 of Rubrobacteraceae bacterium. Classification (GTDB taxonomy): domain Bacteria; phylum Actinomycetota; class Rubrobacteria; order Rubrobacterales; family Rubrobacteraceae; genus JALYGY01. Next base: position 8,540 of record JARDZQ010000113.1, read on the forward strand.
CCGAGGAGTTCCTGCGCGCCGAGGGCTTCCGGCAGGTGCGCGTCAGGCACCACGGGGAGATAGCCCGCCTCGAGGTCGGCCCAGAAGAGATAGAGAGGGCCTTCGCCTGCAGGGACAGGATCTCCGCCGAGCTCAAGGATGCTGGCTTCCTCTACGTCGCCCTCGACCTCTCGGGTTACGCCTCCGGCAGCCTGAACGCGGCGCTCTCGCGCAAAGGCAAGAAGGCGCGCAAGAGCCTCCCCGTAGTCTCCTAAGGCGTGGAAGCCCCCAACGACCCTATTCTCTGGATCACGCTCGTCGTTATGCTCGTCGGCCTTGCAGGCAGCGTCCTGCCAGGCCTCCCCGGGGTGCCCCTGATCTTCATCTCGGGGCTCGTCTACGCGTTCGCGACCGGCTTCGAGTACGTCTCCGGCCTCACCGTAGTGCTGCTCGGTCTCTTCGCCGCTACCGCCCTGATCCTGGACTTCGTCGCCACCGCCTACGGGGCGCGCAGGTTCGGGGCGAGCAACTGGGGCACCGCAGGCGGCGCCATCGGCGCGATCGTCGGCGCCCTGATCGGGGCCCTCTTCTTCGGGATAGGCGCCCTCTTCGGCCTCGTACTCGGCGCCATCGGTGGCGTCTTTCTCGGCGAATACCTGAAACGGCGCAGGGGAGCCGGCACCACTGACGAGGCGAGCTCAGCTCCACGATTCGGGCAAGAAGATTGGCGGCGGACCTCCCGAGCGGCCGGCGGGGTCCTGATCGGCTACGTGGCCTCGGCCATAGTGCAGGGATTACTGGGCCTGCTCAGCGTGGCCGTCTTCGTGCTCGCGCTTTTCAATTAGCTTGCCAGCATTTCAACAGGCTGTCCTGTACCTCCAACCGCACCCCGGCACGCCATCCAAGCGGCCATGCAAAGCGAAATGGGGGAAGGTCCCGGGCGGGAAGAAGCTGAAATGCTGACAAGCTAGGCGTTAGCCGAAGCGTGCTGAAAGCTACTCTTCCTCGCGCCGCTGGTCGCGCAGGAAACTCTCTAGCTCCCGGGCGAGATCCTCGCCCGAGGGGAGGTCCCTCGGGCCCTGATCTGCCTGCGCGTCGACGCGGTCCTCGAGCATCCGCACGTAGGAGGCGAGGTCGGAGTCCTGGGAGACGGCCGCCGAGACCTGCTCCTGGTAGGAGGCGGCTCCGAGCTCGAGGCTCGAGGTGTCCACATTCATCCCGAGCAGGCGCGAGAGGCTCTCCAGCAGAGCCAGCGCAGCGGGGGCCGAGGGGACGGCAGGTAGGTAGTGCGGCACCGGGGCCCAGAAGCTGACGGAAGGGAGGCCGCCCTCCGCGCAGGCGCGATGCAGGACGCCGGTGATACCGGTCGGTCCCTCGTAGCGCGAGGCAGAGAGACCCAGGTTCTCGACCAGGGCCGGGTCCTGCGAGTTGGCCGCTACCGAGACCGGGCGCGAGTGGGGCACGTCGGCGAGCAGGGCTCCCATCGTGACTACGAGCTCCACAGCCAGCTCCCTGGCGAGCTCGATCACCGCCTCTGAGAACGAGCGCCACCGGAAGCTCGGCTCCGGCCCCGAGAGGAGGACGGCCCCGCGCCCCCCGGCGGCATCCAGGCTCGTCGCGGTCGCCAAGAGGTGATTCTCCGGCCACTCTATCGTGCGCGTAACCCCCTCTACAAGCTTGATCTGGGGCCTGTTGGCCTGGTAGTCGAAGAACTCCTCGGCGTCGAAAAAGCCGAACCTCTGCGCCGCCCAGCTCTCCCTGAGCGTCGCCAGCGCGACGCTGGCGGCCTCCGCTGCATCGTTCCAGCCCGTGAAAGCGGCGATCAAGACCGGACGCGCAAGCTCGGGCCGCCACTCCAGACTTATATACCTGTTATCCATGGGGCAAGCTTACCACGCCCCACCCCCGACCCGCCTCAGACGAAGGATCTATCGAGGGTCAGGGCGTGTTCGAGGCGCCTGAGGTACTCGCCCTCGGGGATCTCGATCGCTCCGAGGCGAGCGAGGTGGTCGTTCTGGATCTGGCAGTCGAGCAATACGTAGCCCCGCTCCTTGAGACGTTCCACGAGATAAACGAGGCACACCTTCGAGGCGTCGGGCATACGGCTGAACATGGACTCCCCCATGAACGCGCCACCCAGAGCTACGCCGTAGAGGCCGCCGGCGAGCTCCTCGCGTCTGTACGCCTCGACGCTGTGCGCCTTGCCGAGCTCGTGGAAGCGAACGAAGGAGCGGATGATCTCAGCGCTGATCCAGGTGTTCCTACGGTCCGCGCACGCCCTTATGACGGCCTCGAAGTCGTGGTCGATTCTGACCTCGTAGATCCCTTTGCGGATAACGCGCGCGAGCGACCTGGAGACGTGCAGGTCGTCGAGCTCCAGGACTGACCTCGGGTCGGAGCGGTAGAAACCTATGCGCCCGTACCCGTCGTCCATCGGGAAGGCGCCCGCTTTGTAGCACGCTTCGAGGACCTCTGGCGTCAACCTCATGCCCCGGCCCTTCAGAACAACGGTGCTCTCTCCCCGACGACCTCGCCGTGCAGGTCGCGCACCGGGGAGGACTCCGGCTCGCCGGGGACCTCCACGCCCTGCCGGGAGAGCATGGCGAGGACCGCCGGGCGCAGGGCGCGTGTTCCGCCGTCGGAGATCTTGAGCGCTAGCCCCCACCCATCTG
>JARDZQ010000114.1 GCA_029240775.1 Rubrobacteraceae bacterium
TGCCCTCCTACCTGCGATCAGTACCGAGGCATTATGTCGTCTTGGGGGCCGGGAAGAAAGGGCTACGAGCTTGCGTTCAGGAACCGCCGGGCGGTCCCGAGCTGCGCTTCGACGGATTGTGGTGAGGTCGAGCCGGGGCTCTTCTTGATGGCCACGCTCCCCCGCGGTGTCAAGAGCTCGCGGGGCAACTCGGCGAGCACAGGGTGGGCCGCCACAAGCTGCTCCCCCGGCACCTCCTCCAGCGGTACACCGAGCTCCTCGCACCGCCTGACGAGCCCGCCCACAGCCCGGTGCGCCTCACGGAACGGCACGCCCCGCGCCGCCAGAAAATCCGCGAGCTCCGTCGCGAGCGCGAACCCGCCGGCCGCCCGCAGTATCCGTTCTCTGTCGAAGCGGGCGGTGCGGAGCATGCCGGGAAGCACGGTGAGCATGGGGCGAACGGCGTCCACCGCGTCGAAGAGCGGCTCCTTGTCCTCCTGCAGGTCCTTGGAGTAGCCCAGAGACAACCCCTTGAGCGTGACCAGCACAGCGTTCAGGTCACCGATAAGCCTGCCCGTCTTGCCGCGCATCAGCTCGTAGGCGTCGGGGTTCTTCTTCTGCGGCATGATCGAGGAGCCCGACGAGTAGGCGTCGTCGAGCGTCGCGAAGCCGAACTCGGAGCTGGTCCACAGCACCCACTCCTCCCCGAGGCGGCTGAGATGTACCCCGAGCACGGCGCAGGCGTAGAGGAGGTCGAGAACGAAATCCCTCTCCGAGACCGCGTCGAGCGAGTTGGAGAAGGGCTGCATGCCGAGCTTCTCCGCCGTCGAGGACGGGTCCACGGAGTGCGGAGTCCCGCCGAGAGCCGCAGCCCCCAGAGGCGAGACACCGGCAGCCTCCCGCGCCGCCTCCAGGCGTCTGAGGTCGCGCTTGAGGGCCTCGAAGTGGGCGAGCAGGTGGTGTGAGAGCAGCAGCGGCTGGGCGCGCTGCAGGTGCGTGTAGCCGGGAAAAACAAGGTCCCGGTTCGACTCCGCCACCTCCACGAGCGCCCGCATAGCCTCCAGAACGCCATCCCTCACCTCCCCTGCCGCCTCCCGGGCAAAGAGGTGGAGGTCGAGCGCCACCTGGTCGTTACGGCTGCGCCCGGTGTGCAGCCTGAGCGCGACCTCCCCCACCAGTTCCTTCAGCCTTCGCTCGACGGCGGTGTGGACGTCCTCGTCCTCGAGGGTCCAGGAGAACTCCCCCGCCTCGACCTCCGCGAGCACAGCCTCGAGACCGCGCACGATCTCTCTGGACTCCTCCGGGGCGAGGATACCGCGCTCGCCAAGCATCGTGGCGTGTGCTATGGAGCCCCTGATGTCGTAGGGCGCGAGCCGGGCGTCGAAGGGGATGGACGCGTTCAGGCGCTCGAAGGCTTCGGCGGGTGAAGACCCGAACCTCCCGCCCCAGAGACGGTTTCTTTCGTCGCTACTCATGGGCGGCAGTCTAGCGTAAGGCGGGCGTTTCAGGGGGTAGTATGCCATTGATAAACTGCAAGAGTTCCGCAAGGGGAGCTGCTGATCGGAGCGCTCGTGGTGCCCGTCCTCTACTTCACGCTCTTGTATCCCGGCCCTGCGTACCTGTTGGTGATCTCCCTCGTAATTGGAACCATCGGGGTGTTGTTGACAGGCCTCCGGAACATGTGGGCGCTACTCATCGGGCTTGGGAGTCTACCCGCTGCGTGGCCGAGCGCGCTGATCAGGCGGTGCCGGCGACGGGACGCACCTATGCACCCGGCCGCTTGTCCCTCTTGTACTTCCTTATCGCGGATTTCAGGGTGCTCAGGCCCAACGTGGCGTTGCGGGTGCGGCTCCCGACGACGTCGCTGCCAAGGCTCTCGACGAAGGCCCCGTAGTCGAGGTCGAGGACCTCGTCCATCGCGAGGCCCTCATCGTGCACCTTCTGCATGATCAGGGACGCCGCTCCCATACTGATGGTGTCCCCCTGGCCAGTGAAACTCAGGTCCTCGATCCCGCCGTCGCCGTCCCCCTTGAGGTAGACGACGACCGAGCCGCCACACTCGGGCCCGCCGCCTGGCATCGCTACGTCAGCGCTTTCCAGTACCCCCTCGTGGCGGGGGTTCCCGGCGTGCTCGACGAGGAGCGCTATACGGTCCTTCCGGTCCAAAAGCCTCCTAGCGCTCGATGGGTGCGCGTACCAGGTTTCCCCACTCGGTCCACGAGCCGTCGTAGTTGCGGACCTTGTCGTAGCCGAGGAGGTAAGTGAGCACGAACCAGGTATGGCTCGAACGCTCCCCGATCCGGCAGTACGCTATGACGTCCTCGTCCCCGCTCAGACCGGCCTCGCCCTCGTAGATGGCCTTGAGCTCCTCGGAGCTCTTGAAGGTGCCGTCCTCCCTGACGGCGCGCGCCCACGGCACGTTCGCCGCGCCCGGGATGTGGCCGCCCCGCAAAGCACCTTCCTGCGGGTAGTCCGGCATGTGAAGAAGCTCGCCCGAGTACTCGCCGGGACTCCGCACGTCCACCAGCGATCCGTCGGCTTCAAGGTGCTTATTCACGTCCTCTTTGAACGCCCGGATCTTCTCGTCGTCGCGTGTCGGCACCGGGTAGTCGGTCCTCCCGAAAGACGGGACCTCCTGGGTTATGGGCCTTCCTTCGGCCTCCCACTTGACGCGCCCGCCGTCCATCACCCTGACGTTGTCGTGACCGAAGAGACGGAACACCCACAGAGCGTAGGTCGCCCACCAGTTGTTCTTGTCGCCGTAGAAGACGACCGTGGTCTCGGGCGTTATCCCCTTTTCGCTCATGAGGTTCGCGAAGTGCTCGGGGTCGAGGTAGTCGCGCGTGAGGGGGTCGTTGAGGTCCTCGACCCAGTCCACCTTGACCGCGTTCGGTACGTGCCCGATGTCGTAGAGGAGCACGTCCTCGTCGGACTCGATGATACGTATGTTCTCAGTATCATCGAGGTTCTGTGCAACCCACTCGGTCGTCACAAGCGCCTCGGGGTGTGCGTAACCCTTCTGCTGTATCTCCTGCTCCGTCATCCCAATCTCCTCTCGCCTACACCAAGCTTGCGAGCGCACATTCTAAACCATCTCCGACAACGTTTGTTGGGTGTCGGGGATCAGCCGGTTCGTCCGGCGCCGAGCTCCCCGACGGGAGGCGCGGGTGCGGGATCCCGGGCGTTCAGGTACCCAAGCGCGAGGATGGCTCCCCAGAGGAGGGCGAAGCCCAGGATCTGGTTGGCGCTCACCCCGGCCCCGAGGAAGACCCAGTTCAAAATAACGGCCGAGGCGGGGAAGGAGATCTCCGCGAGCGTGGCGTACGAAGCCTTGGTGCCGGAGAGGCCCCGGTAGTAGAGGAGCAGGGCGACTAGCCCGGGCACGAGGGCGAGCAGGACGACCCGCGCCGGCTCGGCCGCGAACCCGGCGCCCAGCTCCCCGAGCGAGCCCTGCACGAGCACGATAACCCAAAGGACGGGGAGTGCGAGGAGGAGGCGTGCTCCTGTCAGGGTGTGGAAGGGCATGTCTTTAAGGACGAAGCGTCCCAGCGCGGTCGAGGAGCCCCAGAGTATCGCGGCCCCTAGGGTGAGGAACGCCGGGAGGGCCTGGACACTCCCGAGCGCCTCGAAGGGCTCGACGAGGCCGTCGAAGGAGATAAGGTACGCTCCCAGGATCGCCACCGCGAAGCACGGCCAGTAGGCCCACCTCAGGCGCTCACGCAGCAGGACGTGGGCGAGGGCTATGGCGAACAGAGGCTGGGTCTTCTGGAGCAGGATCACGACCGTCGGGTTGCCCAGGACGAAGGCGGTCGTGAAAAGGAGAGTCGCGAGCGCGGACCCGCCCCAGGCGATGATCAGCAAGGCGACCCACTGCGAGGCTCGCAGGTCCGCCAGGACTCCCCACCCGAGAACGACGGCCGGCACGGAATACAAAAGGAGCACGAGATGCTCTGAGAGCACGATCGCCGCCGGCGACATGACTTCCAGAAGCGGGACCCGCAAGACCGCGTCCGTGCCCCAGAGAGCAGCCCCGAAGGCTACCAGCAACACCCCGACGAAACTACCGTTTCTCCAGCCCAAGCCCACCCCTTCCAGATCGTCCGCCCCGGCAATGATACCGCTCTGCAGATGGGTTTGAAGCGCCACCCGGAGGAGCACGCTCCGACTGAGCCTCAGTCCCTGTAGACCAAGAGATCTTCCAGCGGCCGCCGTCCTCGGCGCCTGGGCGGGTCCCCGTCCGCGTAACCGAGCGTGAGCAGCGCGTGCGGGACGAGCTTCGGGTCGAAGCTGAGAGCCTCTACTACCTCCTCCGGGCAGAAGAGCGGGGCGCACATCCAGCCCGCGTCGAGCCCGCGGTCGTAGGCGGCGAGAAGCATGTTCTGCGCCGCCGCGCCGAGCGACTGGACGGCCATGGTGGTCTCGCTCTGCTGGCGGCCTGCGTCGGGGTAGGTGTCGAGGTCCTCGAGGTACAGGCACAGGAGGACGAGGACGGGCGCGTCGAGGAGCCGCCGCCGCGAGCCCTCGAGCCGCCTCTCGACGACCTCGGGAGCCTGGCCGTCCATCACGAGGTTGGCCCGCCACTCCTCGCCCATCGTCCTGGCGAGCCGCTCCTTGGTTTCCCCCCTCGTGATGACGGCGAAGCGCCACGGCTGCCGGCCGTGCGGCGATGGGGCCCAGCGTCCGGCCTCGAGTACCGCGTCTACGAGTTCCGGGGCCACCTCCCTGGGCAGATACCGTCGCACCGAACGGCGCCCGCGCACGGCGTCCAGCACGGTCGGCTCGTCGGTGCGAGGCGCTTCGAGGGTGCCCCAGGAAGCTACTCTCTCAGGCCGGATGGAGATCACCGGGTTCTCCTCAATCGGCATCGTCTCGTACTGGTGGTACTTGCCGCGCAGGAGCCGCACGGCGGCGGCGTGCTCACCCGCGCCGGGCTCCAGCAGGTCCGCCCGTCCGCGCACCAGGACGAAGGCCAGGAGGCTCCAGTCCTCGGCGTAGCGGTCCGCGACGAGTGCGACGCTCGAGTTCTCGATGATGTTTCGTACCCTCTTCAGGCGCGTCGGGGGGACGTGCTTGGGTTTCTCATCGAGGGCGATGTAGATGGCATCCTTGGAGCAGGCGAAGCAGACAGGGACGGCGTGCGGCGCCCCTGCCGCGTCGGCGGTCGCGAGCCGGGCGACGCGCTGGCGGACCAGGAAGGCGACCTGCTCGGGGCTCAGGGTCTCGGGCGCGGCCTTCACGTCCCAGCCGCGCCACGGACTCTAGGGGCTACCTCGGAGGCGAAGAGACGCATACTCCGCAGCGCCTGCTGGTGGGTGATGCCCGGCAGGCGAGCCCAGTAGCAGAAGTGGTCGTACGGAGCCTCTTTGTGGAGCGAGATCAGACCCTCCGCCACCTCGTCCGGGTTGCCGACCAGGTATCTCTCCCACGGCAGATCCTCGGGCTGGATCGGTGCGGGCTTCGGCTTTTCCCGGTCGGTGCCCCACTCTGCGTAGCGGCTGCGCTGGTATGAGATGGCGGGCGCGACGTCGGCGCGGGCTCGTTCCGAGTCCTCGTGTACGTAGAGCACGCCAGAGGCGACGAACGGGACCTCTTCGTCCGCCCGACCGTGGCGCGCGAGAGCGTCCCTGACCCTCCGGTAGGTATCCGCGAGAGCACCCCCGCCCGTGGAGGCCAGAAAGCCGTCCGCGAGCCTGGCGGCGCGGTCTATCGCGGGGTCTGCGTAGGCACCGATGTAGATCGGGGGTGGCCGCTGCGGCCGCGGCTCGAACGGCAGATCCTCGAAGCGCCACCGCTTCCCCTCGTAGCCGGTGCGCCCCTTCTCGAAGGCGCGCCTTATGACCTCGATCCCCTCCTCAAACAGCGAAGGTCGGTACTTGCGGTTGAACCCCAGAGTCTCGAACTCGTGCTGAACATATCCCTGCCCGACCCCCAGCACGAACCGCCCGCCGGAGACGAGGTCCACCACCGCCGCGTCCTCCGCTACCCGCAGGGGATGGTGCATCGGCAGCAGCAAGACATTCGTCCCGACCGTAATGCGCTCTGTGCGCGCCGCTAAGGCCGCTGCGACGATTAGTGGACTCGGCAGGTACCCGTCGTCAACGAAGTGGTGCTCCGAGAGCCAGACCCCTGCAAAACCTAGCCGCTCGGACTCTTCTATCTCCTCGAAACACTCGTCATAGAACCTTGCGTAGTCATCCAGCGGCGGCCGCTGCCGGAAGTCGTACCAGAGCCCGAAGTTCGGGACAGCACCGTCGTCGGCCAAGAAGCCTCCTCTGCTCGAGCCAGCGCCCCAAGTTTATTACACCCGGCTC